>CAZXWU010000031.1:0-13710 GCA_964644495.1 uncultured Tissierella sp. | reverse complement strand
AAAACTTTGCCCTATCACGACATGAAATAGCCTGCAATATAGAAGATATTGTCTCCATAGCAAACTATCTCCTAAAACCATTGGGTAAATTATATTTAGTACATAGACCAGATAGGCTTGTGGACATCATATATACTATGAGACAATATAAGATAGAGCCAAAATACATAAGATTTATACAAGCAAAGATAGATAAAAAACCAAACTTAATCCTTATAGAAGGAGTCAAAGACGGTAAGTCAGATTTAAAGTTTTATGATCCATTAATAGTATATAATGAAGATGGAAGCTATCGCGATGAGATCTACGAAATTTATGGAATGGATAGGGTGAAATAATTGGATAAAGGTAAACTATATATATGTCCTACCCCCATAGGGAACCTAGAGGATATAACACTTAGAACATTAAATACATTAAAAGAAGTTGATTTAATAGCAGCCGAGGATACTAGACATACCATAAAGCTATTAAACCATTATAAAATAAAAAAGCCCCTGACAAGTTATCATGAGCATAATATAAGGGAAAAGGGTATAGAGTTAATAGACAAGCTTATCAAAGGTCTTAATATAGGCCTGGTATCTGATGCAGGTATGCCAGGTATATCAGACCCTGGCCAAGACTTAATCCGCCTAGCAATAGATGAGGACATTCAAGTGGTTGTCCTACCAGGACCTACAGCTAGCATTGCTGCCTTGGTAGCTTCTGGACTTTCTACAGATAAGTTTGTATTTGAAGGTTTTTTATCTTCAAAAAAGAAAGATAGGCTAAAAGAACTTCAGGCCCTAAAGGATGAAAAGAGGACCATTATAATCTATGAGTCACCCCACAGGCTATTGGATAGCTTAAAGAATATGCTGGATATACTAGGCAATAGAAATATAGCCATAGTAAGAGAATTAACCAAGATGTTTGAAGAAGTATTCAGGGGAAGTATAGAAGAAAGCCTAGAAAAATTCTCCTCTCAGAAAATAAAAGGTGAATTTGTTCTTATTTTAGAAGGAAATATGGAAGAAGATGTAGAAGTATATATAGACATAGAAGAAGAATTGTTAAAATATATAAAGCAAGGTTTGAGTAAAAAAGAAAGCGTAAAAAGGGTATCGGAAGAATTTAATGTGGCTAAAAATCAAGTTTATCAGAAAAGTTTAGAGTTAGAATAAGGTGATGATTTAAATGCAAGAATTAAATTCAGTCCTAAAAGAAAAGGTATTAGACTTAAATTCAGTACTTAGTGAAAAGTATGGAAGTATATTGAATCTGGCTAGAGATGAGCTTAGAGCCTTTATAAATAAGCATGTAGGCCAAATTAAGAAATTATCCAAATTAGATAAAGCTCAATTGTCTGCTTACATGACAAAAGGTGGTATTGTTGGTGTAGATGGGTCAGTTAACAAACTAGGTGGAGCATATCCACACTATGTAGAAGTCTATCAAGCCTTAGCAAAATCCACCACCCACAGGGATAATCCTCAAGTATTGGCAGATATATATTCCCCCTTAAACCCAGACGGTGAAGATAATACATTAGAAGAAGATGGTGAAGAAATCTCCTTGAACAATAGAAATATCAAACTATCCACCTTAGAAGTAGAGGCAGCTATAGAAAGCGTAAAGAACCACAAGCCCTATGCCATCCTTATGGACGGTGGCCTTATCAGATACAATATCAACGCCCATGACAAATGGATGGAACTTAGAAGTCTATGTGAACAAGAGGGAATCATCCTGGTTGGTGTTATCAAGGATATTAAAACATCCATCATAGGTGATCAGATAAGGGAAGTGGACAAGACAGTTAAGGATGTCTTCTATGATAGAGAGATATTATTCGGTCAACTGGACTACGGTGAAGCTATTTTTATAAGGGATGAAGCAAATAAGAAAGGCCCAAAAGGATATTCTTCAGTATTCCTCAGATCATCCCTGGCACCATCAGTAATAGGTTTAGATATCATAGACAGCCAGAGAGACCATATTGAAGAGATGACCAGGCTAGTATATACCTTGACCCCCGAAAACAGCAGGGGAGTCCCCCTATGGCTAGATATAGTGGACAAGGAAGTCCTTATCTCAGATGAGATTATGAAAAGCATGATGGAACAATACATGGACAGAGACCTATACGAAAGATTCTTCGTATCAGAACGAGACAAGAGAAATTGACAATGCGAAGCATTGTCATCCTGAACGCTAGTGAAGGATCTGAAGACCTAAGATTCTTCGCGATGCTCAGAATGACTGCGTGAACAAAGGGGACGTGAAACTTTGTTCACGCCAACAAAGATTCTTCGCTAAAACCCAGAATGACAAGAAAATGAATGACAAGAAAATGCATTGTCATCCTGAACGCTAGTGAAGGATCTGAAGACCTAAGATTCTTCGCGATGCTCAGAATGACAAAATCAAATTCTAAGAGGTGATAGTATGTATTATGTATATATGTTATCTAATTGGAATAATAAAGTTTTATATACAGGCATGACTAGCAATTTAGAACGCAGAATATATGAACATAAAAATAAACTAGTAAAAGGATTTACAGAAAAATATAATGTAGGTAAGTTAGTATATTTTGATTACACTTCTGATGTAAATTCAGCAATTGCTAGAGAAAAAGAAATTAAAGGCTGGACTAGACTTAAGAAGAATAAATTAATAGAAAGTGTAAATCCTGAATGGAAAGATTTATCTGAGGAATTTATATATTAACTTGTCATCCTGAACGCTAGTGAAGGATCCTAAAACCTAAGATTCTTCGCGATGCTCAGAATGACAAAATCAAATCAGATTCTACGCTAAGGCTCAGAATGACAAAATCAAATCAGATTCTACGCTAAGGCTCAGAATGACAAAATCTAATGAGGTGAAAGATGATGAAGGTAGTCGGTATTACTACACAGCAGGAGGTTTTCGTAGGTTCTAAGGAAAGGAACTTTAGGATCAACGAATTTTTAATAATCCAAGACCCCTATCAAAGCAATCTACTGGGGGAAGTGGTAGAGGCCAAGACCTATAATAGATATATCCCCTTAAATATATATGGTGACTTTGTAGATAACT
The DNA here is from genome assembly GCA_964644495.1 of uncultured Tissierella sp. Classification (GTDB taxonomy): domain Bacteria; phylum Bacillota; class Clostridia; order Tissierellales; family Tissierellaceae; genus JAAYTL01. Next base: position 10,644 of record CAZXWU010000031.1, on the reverse strand, counting down.
CAGTATTAGAATCCTTGAGAGTATTGGGTTACAATATAGATGAAGACACGATTTACATAGCCAAAATAAGACTACTCAATGAAGCCCTATATCCTATACAGACAGGTTCAGATGTTAGAATACCTGAATTTATAGAAGTGAAGGATCTTATGATAAAGAGCAAGACTGATGAAGGCTTAGTCCTAGGTGTCATAAAAAACACTGATGATTTAGCTCAAGATATGGACCATGAATACAAGGACCTTCTATATACCTTCGAAGAAGGAGACCTAATAGGTCAAAAGGATATTCCATATATATTGGATCTAAAGGCCATGCATCATTACCCTCATATAGGAGTATTCGGTGGCTCAGGTTCAGGTAAGTCCTTTGGACTGAGAGTAGCATTAGAAGAATTGATGGTCCAAAACATTCCTACTATAGTATTGGATCCTCATTATGAAATGGATTTTGGCCAAGTAGCAGACTATATGAAAGACGATACCTTTGACTTTGAAAATAGATTCAAATGTCTACAAGTCGGTGTCCATGTAGGGGTAAAGTTCGAAGACCTTTCAGCTCAAGATTTAAAAAACCTCCTCCATGCAGCCAGCAACCTGACAGATTCCATGAACAATGTGGTAGATATACTCTTTAAGCCAAGAGACTCCTACTATAGCTTTTCCAATAGATTACAGATGCTAACAGAAGCCCAAGAAGAGGGATCACTGGATAGGATAGAAAACCGTATCTCCAATTCAAGTGATGATGATGAAAGAAAAGCCTGGATTCAGAGAAAAGACCTCTTTGTATCCTATGATAAGACCTGCCCTTACAATTCGGTAAGAGGTATCATCTGGAGGCTGAGGAGACTTGGCAATGATGGTGTATTCTCCAAAGATATCAAAGAGATAGAAGATGGCCTACAAAACGGTAAATTGATAGTCATTCAAGGAAATACCAGGATACTTCAAGTGTTTTCTACATATTTACTCAACAATCTCTACCACAAGAGGAGGGACTACAAGGATGCTCAATATAAGAAAACATTGGCAGACTATTTTCCACCCTTTCTCATAGTCACAGATGAGGCCCACAACTTTGCTCCAAAGGGCTATGATTCTCCGTCTAAATCAATACTCAAGGAGATTTCCCAAGAAGGTAGAAAATATGGGGTATTTTTGATACTAGCAAGCCAAAGGCCAACCCTATTGGATGAGACTATCACAGCCCAGTTGAACACCAAGTTGATATTTAGAACAGTCAGAGCCTCTGATATCAATACAATTCAAGAGGAGACGGATTTAACCATGGAAGAATGCAGGAGACTACCATATTTAAGGACAGGGGATGTATTTATATCCTCAGCAAATATGGGCAGGACTATATTTGCCCGGGTTCGAGCTGCCTTGACATCAAGCCCTCACACACTCAACCCCTTCGACGAATTAAAAAAGAGATTTCAAGAGGATGATGAGAAATTTTTAGATGTGATTATGTCCAAACTTCCTATCAATGATTTAGAATTAGCCCAAGTAGCCTTGGAAATCGAACAGGAAACAAAGACAACATACACAGTAAGTAATCTTGAAGATAGATTAAAACAGATGGTAGAAAAGAATTATATAGAAAAAGAAAAGACTATTTTTGGCTATAGGTATAGAAATTTGTAATTCTATGCCTATTTTTGTCTCAATAATTTTAATACACTAACGTAAAAGATTAATCAAACTTCTATATTTGTGTGAATTATATAGTATAATATAGTAAATTAATATAACAGGGAAAGGGGATAATACCATGACAAATTATATCTATATTCAGGACGGGGAAATGGATGCCTACTTATTTCACCAAGGTACATTTTACAAATCATATGAATTCTTGGGTGCCCACCCTCTAGTAATAGAGTCAAAAATGTATGTAAGGTTTGTGGTATGGGCTCCAAGGGCACAAGAGGTTTTTCTAATAGGGGATTTTAATGATTGGAATGAAACAAGTCTTCCAATGAGAAGAATAGGTGATTCAGGCCTTTGGAATATCTGCCTAGAAGATGTAGAAGTCTACCAAAGCTACAAGTACAGGATCATTTCTCAAACAGGAGAAGTTAGGATCAAGTCAGATCCTTATGCATTCCATGCCGAAGAAAGACCAAAGACAGCTTCAAAGTTCTATGATATTAGGGGATATGATTGGAAAGACAAGGCTTGGATGAAAAAAAGAAAGAAGGATTATGACAAGCCCCTATCCATTTATGAGGTAAACCTTATGTCATGGAAAAGAAAGGAAAATGGGGACCAATACTCATATAGGGAATTAGCAGATGAATTGGTAAGCTATGTAAAAGATATGGGATTTACCCATATAGAATTGATGCCAATAACCGAGCACCCCTATGATGGTTCATGGGGTTATCAAACCACAGGATATTTCGCCCCTACATCTAGATTTGGAACTCCCAAGGACTTTATGTACTTTGTTGACCAATGTCACAAGAAGGGGATTGGGGTTATATTGGATTGGGTTCCTTTACATTTTTGTAAGGATGATTTTGCACTAGGACGCTTTGATGGGACCTACTGCTTTGAATCTCTAGATCAGGCTAAGGCTGAAAATGAACAGTGGGGAACTCTAAATTTTGATTTCTCCAAACCAGAAGTAAATAGTTTTTTGATATCCAGTGCCATATATTGGCTGGAAAAATATCACATAGATGGCATTAGAGTAGATGCAGTAGCATATATGTTATATTATGACTTCACAGGCAAGGACATAAAAAACATAGATGGGGGGAGGGAAAACCTAGAGGCTGTAGAATTTATAAAGCAGTTAAATACTATTATCGAAGAATACTTCCCTCAAGTCATGGTTATAGCAGAAGAGTCTACAACATGGCCTAAAATTTCTTATCCTGTAAAAGATGACGGCTTGGGTTTTGACTACAAATGGAATATGGGATGGATGAATGATATATTGGCCTATATGGAGATAGACCCCTTCTTTAGAAAAGGAAACCAGCAGGCACTTACTTTTTCCTTGGTATATGCCTTCTCAGAACGATTTGTTTTGCCCCTAAGCCATGATGAGGTAGTCCATGGTAAGAAATCATTACTGAACAAGATGCCAGGCTCCTACCATGAAAAATTTGCCAATCTGAGGCTATTATACCTATATATGTTTGCCCATCCGGGGAAAAAGCTATTGTTTATGGGTGGAGAATTTGGACAATTTATAGAATGGGATGAATGGAAAGGGCTGGATTGGTTTTTACTAGATTATGAAAGTCATTCAAGGATGCAAGGATATTTTAAAGAATTAAATAAATTATATAGTAAGGAAGATACCCTATATGATTTGGATACATCCTACGATGGTTTCAAATGGATAGAACACACAAACCACCAGGAAAGTATAGTTGCTTTTGAAAGAATAAATTCAAAAGGAGAAAAATTAATCGCCGTATTCAACTTTACTCCTATAGAAAGAAAAAATTACCCTTTAGGAGTAGACAAGTTTGGGGTATATAAGACAATAATAAGTAGTGATCACAAAAGATTTGGGGGCAAGACCCCTAGGGTCAAATCCTACAAATCAAAAGAAGAACCAACACATGGCCGGGAATATCAAATTCAGGTTGATATACCTGCCCTTGGAGGTTTGTATCTAAAACTTAAGGAATAAGGAGGGGGAAAAAATGAGTGATAGAAAAGTAGTAGCCATGCTATTAGCTGGAGGACAAGGCTCCAGACTCAAAAGTCTAACAAAAGATATAGCCAAACCAGCAGTTCCTTTTGGTGGCAAATACAGAATCATTGACTTTGCACTAAGTAATGCTACAAATTCAGGCATATCAGATATTGGTATACTATCTCAGTATAAACCATATCTACTAAATACCCATATAGGTATCGGGTCTTCCTGGGACTTTGATAGAAATATAGGTGGCTTAAGGAATTTACCACCATTTACTTCAGAAGATGGTGGCAGATGGTATACAGGTACAGCAAATGCCATCTATGAAAACATCGATTATCTTGACGAAATAAATCCAGAATATGTACTTATATTATCTGGTGACCATATCTATAAGATGGACTACAACCAATTACTAGAATATCACAAAAATAAAGAAGCAGATGTTACCCTAGCAGTAATGGAGGTTCCATGGGAAGAAGCATCCAGATTTGGAATAGTTAATATAGATGAAGACACAAGAATTCTTGAATTTGATGAGAAACCAGCTGTTCCTAGGAATAATATGGCATCCATGGGCATATACATGTTTAATTGGAATGAGCTTAGACAATATCTTATTTCAGACTCAGAAGATAAGGAATCAGATCACGACTTTGGAAAAAATGTACTTCCTAAGATGTTGAATGAGGGAAGATCCATGTATGCTTGGAATTTCAAAGGATATTGGAAGGACGTAGGTACTGTTAGAAGCTATTGGGAAGCTAATATGGACTTACTAGATTTGGGAGCAGAAGACAAATTGAACATCTATGATAGAAGTTGGAGGATTTTCACTAGAAATAGGGATTTGCCCCCACACTATATGGCTAGAGAGGCAGTCATCAACAATTCTCTAGTGAACGAAGGTTGTCATATAGAGGGTGAAGTCAACGGCAGCATCCTATCTAGTGATGTCAAAATAGGTAAGGGTGCCAAAGTAAACAACTCAGTAATACATTCTGGCTGCATCATCCAAGATGGAGCAGTAGTAAATAATGCAGTTGTAGCTGAAGACATGGTGGTCAGATCTGGCCAGGTAATTGGCTCAGTGGATGATGGTATAATATATGTAGTGTCAGAAGATGGAATATTGATGGAATAGGAGGGGGAACCATGGAAAAATGCATAGGTTTGATAAGTAGCAATAATTTAGATAATAAGTTTGGTCCATTAAGTAAGCATAGACCTCCTTATATGTTGCCATTTGGAGGAAGATATAGGTTGGTCGATTTTTCCATATCAAATTTAGTAAATCATGGTATCAATACAGTAGCCATCTATACAGGAGAGAAGATTAGGTCCACAATGGATCATTTATCAGATGGGAAACCTTGGGATTTAAACAGAAGATTCAACGGATTGTTTTTATTTCCGCCAGTCTATGATGAAAAATACAGGAATCCAGCAAGTGACATAGCCCAATATCATAGTACAGAGGTCTTCTTTCAACAAACAAGGGAAAAATATGTATTTATCGTGAATCCCAATATACTAGCTAAGGTAAATATAAGCCAAGCCTTTGAGTACTTTTTAGAGACAGGTGCAGATGCCACACTAATCTACAACAAGAGATATGATCCATCTGGGGAATATATTAACTGTGATAGTATGCACTTAGATAAGGATGGCAATCTGATAGATATTGGTGTAAATTTAGGAACACAGAAGACATTCAACCACTATCTAGGTATGGCCTTTGTAAAAAAGGATGTATTTTTGGACATAATTAGAAAGTCCATAGAAAAAGGAGATACCCATAATTTTATAGATGCCCTATTGAAAAGAAAAAGATTACACAAGATCAACAACTATGAATTTAAAGGCCATGTAGAATACATTAGAGATTTAAGATCCTATTATGAGGCTAATCTAAGCCTATTGAAGAGGGATACATCCCATGAATTATTCTTCAAAGGTGGTACAATCTTAACCAAAACCAAAGACGAACCTCCAACTTACTATTCAGATTCATCCAGGGTACATCACTCTATAGTAGCAAATGGTTGTATCATAGAAGGTAACGTTGAAGGCAGTGTCATCTTTAGAGGAGTAAAAATCGGGAAAAATGCAATAGTAAAAAACTCCATCATCATGCAAAAATCAGTAATCGAAGAGGGAGCAGTAGTAGTAAATTCAATATTAGATAAGTCAACAATAATTGAAAAAAGAGCAAGTATAGCAGGAAGCTCATTACTACCATATGTGGTAGAGAAAAATGGCAAGGTTACTAAAGACTAGAAAGGATGGATCCCATGAAAATTTTATATGTAGCCTCTGAAGCCGCACCATTTATGAAAACAGGTGGATTGGCAGATGTGGCTGGGTCTTTTCCCAAAGCATTAAAAGAAAACGGATGTGATATTAGGGTAGTCATGCCACTTTACTCTAGTATTTCTCACGAATATAGGTCAAAGATGGACCATGTGGGTTTCTTCTACGTAGAATTAGCTTGGAGAAGGCAATATGCTGGCGTCCTATCCTTAGAGCATGAAGGGGTAACATTTTACTTTATAGACAATCAATACTATTTCAATAGATATAATATCTATGGAGAGCTAGATGATCATGAGAGATTTATCTTCTTTTCAAAGGCAGCTACCATGCTAGCAAGGTATCTTTACTTCAAGCCAGATATAATCCATTCAAACGATTGGCATACAGGATTGGTACCCTTGTTTATAAAGGATTTTGCAAAAGGTGATGACTTCTATAAGGAAATAAAAAGCGTATTTACAATCCACAACCTAAAATATCAGGGGGTATTCTCAGACTCCATATTAGAAGATGTAGCAGGCCTGTCCAGAGACTATTATCATGAAGGCGGGCTAAAATTCTACGATTCTATCAATTTACTAAAAGCAGGTATAGTATATTCGGACAGGTTAACCACAGTTTCTGAAAGCTATGCAGAAGAGATCAAGACCCCTTTCTTTGGGGAAAGACTAGATGGTATACTGACAGATCACCAAGGCAAGCTATCTGGTATTGTAAATGGGATTGATTATGATATATACAATCCATTAACTGATAAAAACCTAGCAAAGAATTTCGACATAGAAAGCCTAGCAAAGAAGAAAGAAAACAAGATAGAAATTCAAAAAAAATTCAATCTACCTGTAAGGGAGGATGTACCCCTTTTATCCATGGTAAGTAGACTAGTAGCTATGAAAGGCCTGGATTTGGTCAGTCACATATTAGATGAGCTCTTGCAAGAAGACCTGCAGTTTGTCCTCCTGGGTACAGGAGACAAAGAATATGAAAACATGTTTAGATACTTTCAAGACAAGTATCCTGAGAAGGTTTCATCAAGGATCTACTTCAATGAAAGTGAATCCCATTTGATCTACGGTGGATCAGATATATTTGTCATGCCTTCCCTGGCAGAACCCTGTGGTATCTCCCAACTAATCGCTTTAAGATATGGAACTATTCCAATAGTTCGGGAGGTTGGTGGACTTAAGGATACCATAAGCCCCTACAACGAATTTACAGGCCAAGGCAATGGTTTTAGCTTTGCAAACTTCAATGCCCATGAGCTACTAGCTAGCATAAAAAAAGCCCTAGCCCTATACAAGGACAAGGACAAATGGAATAAATTGATGATTCAAGCCATGGAATCCAAGTTTGATTGGGAAGAATCATCCAACAAGTATATAAAACTATACTTAAGTATCATGGGGCAATAGGAGGAAACTATGGACAAATTACCAACTACAGATAAAGAACTAGGTATGATATATACAAAGGAAAGGACAAAAATAAGGATTTGGTCCCCATTACAAGATGAGGTCCACTTAATCATATATCCAAGATATGATCTAGTTGATAGAAAAGTTTTCTTGATGGAAAAGAGCAAAGACGGAGTCCACCAATATGTACTAGAAGGGGACCACAAGGGATATTTCTACAACTTCCTAATAGACGGGGAAGAAGTAACCGACCCATATGCCATAGCTTCATCAAAGAATTCCAAGCATTCAGCCATCATTGACCTGGAGGATACCAATCCAAGGGGCTGGACCAGCCACAAAATTCCTAAGGGAAATAACCACTGTGATGCCATTATCTATGAAGTCCATGTCAAGGACTTCACAGTTAGCCCTAGCTCAGGTGTAAAGTATAGGGGCAAATATAAGGGTTTTGTAGAAGATGATACAAGTTACAATGGTCTCACAACTGGCATATCTCATCTAAAGGAACTAGGGATCACCCATGTCCACCTCCTACCAGTATATGATTTTTATACAGTAAACGAGGAAAAGCATGATTTCTATAGGGATGAAAACTATAACTGGGGATATGATCCAGAGCTATATAATGTAGTAGAAGGCTCCTATGCCACTGCACCAGAAGATCCTATCAACCGTATCAAAGAATTAAAAAACCTCATCATGGAACTTCACAAGGCAGGGATAAAAGTAGTCTTAGATGTGGTATATAACCATACCTACAAGAACTATGATTCAAATTTCAATATAATAATGCCAAAATATTACCATAGAATAAGGTCAGATGGCACCTTTTCGGATGGGTCAGGCTGTGGCAATGAAATAGCCTCAGAACGACCGATGGTTAGGAAATTCATCCTAGATTCATTAAAATATTGGGTCAATGAATTCAAGGTAGATGGATTTAGATTTGATCTAATGGCCTTGATGGATATAGATACAACAGAGGAAATCTTAAAAGAACTTAGAAAGATCAATCCAGATATCCTCATATACGGAGAACCATGGGCGGGAAATTCTAGCATCCTTCCCCATGAAAAGATGACCACAAAGGGAAGGCAATATGGTCAAAGCTATGCCTTCTTCAATGATGATATAAGGGATTCCATCAAAGGAGATACAAATGGAGACAAGAAAGGCTTCATCCAAGGGGAGTCCAGCCATAGATTAGGAGTGGAGACGGGCATAGTAGGGTCCATCAACTATGATAGCAACCATATTGGCTTTACCAAAAGTCCAAATGAGACTATCAACTATATAAATAGCCACGACGACCTGATTATATACGACAAAATCAAGAAAAGCCTTCCCCATATGGCTCAGGTAGACATAGAAAGGCTGAATAGATTTGGATTCTCCATCTTATTCACAGCCCAAGGGATACCCTTTTTTCATGGAGGCAATGAATTCCTAAGGACCAAGCATATGATTCCAAATACCTACAATTCACCCATAAGCATCAATGCCATAGACTGGTCCCTAAAGGAAAAGAATCTTGAATTCTACAATTATTTTAGGTCCTTGATAGAGTTACGAAAGGAATATAAAGAATTTAGACTGGCTGATGAAAAGTTAATAAGAGATAAAGTAAAGTTTGTGCATAACTTCGGCAATAAAAATGTAATTGCCTATACCTTATCCACAGACCAAGGATATCTATTGTTAATCCACAATGGAGAATTCTATAGTATAGGATTGGAAAAGGAAAATATAAAAGCACATTTATCATATAATTACCAGGAAGGGATAGGGAATTTTGATATAATCCCAATATTTGATGGCAAGGGCTTTGTAGGGGACGACCTAGGTGTCGACCCGGTAGACACCATCAAAGTCCCATATTTCCAAACAAACATATACAAGATAAAAAAATAAGCCCTTAAGGGCTTATTTTTATTTAATCAAGTATATACACTTTTACTCTTCTTCTACCAAATTGTCTTACTTGTTCAGCTGATTCAAAGAAGAGGTCAATCTTGTTACCTTTAATTGCTCCACCAGTATCTTCAGCTACTGCAAATCCATAGTCTCTAGATCCATCTAAAGATTGGACATATAGTCTAGTCCCTAATGGAATTACCCTAGGGTCTACAGCTACTGCCCCAGGTCTTGCCTGAGTTCCAGATGCTGTGATGCCATACCACCTATCTCCTGGTCTTTTGCCTGTACTCTCAAAAGATAAATCATAAGCAGAAGCATTCATGGTCACGGCCTTTCTAAACCTCGTATCTCCCCTAGAAGTAGTAATAGAATCCCTTGCACCTTTTTCTATAATCCTATCTATAGGCTCAATCTCTACTACTTGGTAGTCAATAGTTTCTGATACCAATTCACCATTGATATATTCTTTCTTGATATATGTTCTTTGTAGACCATCTTCACCCTCTTGAACAATGTTGGTCACACCAACATCCACATTTCTATTTGTGGAAATTTGTTCTTCAAAAGGTATGACTGATTCAATAGTTTCTATCTCCTCAGTATGTCTGTAGATTTCAATTGTAGTATTTGGACCTATCTCCTCTGATAAATCAGGTTGAGTATAATCCTTTTCTCCAAGTGTAATCTGATGGTCATCCAAAATCTCTCCTACTGTTTTATAAAGGGATCTTGTTTCCAATAAAACTCCTCTATCATCAATAGTGTAAGATATTGGGTTCCTTATAATAATTTCTATGTTATTTTCTATTTTGCTGTCTAAAGGAACATTGATGTAAGCTATATCGCTAAAGTTTACTCCTTCAGTTTCTAGTAATTCTTGTACAGTACTAGAATAAGAAACCAAATTAGTAACCTCCCCATCCACATCAATTGTAACTTCATTACCCTGATACACATAAATTCCTACAGATAATGCAGCAACAACAATGAGGATTACTATCATCTTGAACTTAGAAGTTCTAGATGGCGCTATGTTCTTCATGTCTTGTTTTCCTCCTATATTTGTAACTATTTTGTAACTATTTTTAATTACTTTGCTAGTATATTCTATATAAATATATTTGTCAAATTTTTGCTCAAGTATCCAAAATATTCAGTCAATAGACACAGTTATTTACTTCTATTTATGGATATTCTATACATATAAATCAAAATTATACATAATGAATAAAGGAGACGTACATAATGATAAAAGGGGACGTACATAATGAACAAAGGGGATGTGAAGGAACCAGTGAAAAAGTCATTTTCCTGTCATCCT
>CAZXWU010000030.1:0-13879 GCA_964644495.1 uncultured Tissierella sp. | reverse complement strand
CACCACTAGGCATTACTTTATGTTTTATATCTAAATTAGTGGCGATACTAGAAAGCATCTCAGTTAAATCCTCATCTAATTGAACTGCGGAAGATGATGATAAATACTCTATCTCATATGATAGATTTCTTTTTTTACTTACTTCACTTACTAAGTCGTAAATACTTTCTCTTAATTTTTCTATGTTTTCATTGTCATCATCTCGGATATCTACTGAAAACTCAACTTGACCTGGGATAACATTTAAGGAATTCGGATGGTTTTCTATAACCCCAACAGTTGTTACAGCTGTTGATGTAAAGTCTCCTTGCCCAATTTTCTCAATTCCTAATATCATTTCAGCTGCTCCACATAAGGCATCAAGTCTAATATTCATAGGAGTAGCACCAGAATGCTCAGCCATACCTTTGATACTCACTTTAAATCTAGTATTTCCTGCTATTGCTGATACAATACCTATAGGTAAGTTTTCGCTTTCCAAAATTCTTCCTTGTTCAATATGCAATTCTAAATAGGTTTTTATTCCTTCAATGATCTTTGGTGTTTGATTGTAACCTCTCTCTTTGAATATTTCTCCTAAGGATTTCCCTTCTCTTGATTTTAATAGCTTAAAATCATTTGGATTGTATTCACCTGTGATTAGGCTACTGCCAAGGGTTGCTTTCATAAAATTACTTGATTCTTCACATCTTAGTGCAACTACTTTCAAGGGAATATTTAAGCCACTTTCTTTTACTTGCTTAAGTAGTAGTAATCCTATTGCTACCCCCAATACCCCATCAAATCTTCCTCCATTGATTACAGAATCCAAGTGGGATCCAATTAAATAGTAGTCATTATATTCTCCTAAACCCAAAAATGTATTGCCTACCTCATCTACTTGGACATGATATCCTTCTTCATTTCCTATACTTACAAATTCATCATGCATTTTATCTTCTTCTTCTGTGTAGGCAAGTCTTGTAACTCCACCTGTTTCATCAATACCTATTGGATAAAATCTATCCATTAATGATTCTAAATATTTTGTGGTTTTTTCTAAATTCACTTAATCACCTCGCCGTAAATATGAAAACATTTTATTTAATACTAACATTACTTAGTCTTATTTAATATGTTGTCTTGTACAAAATTTTGTGGTTTTATTGTATTACACACATATTGTCCTCAAATCAGAAAATATAATTCATTTAAAAAGAACCCTAGGTTAATTATCTAGTGTTCTTTCTTATCTTCGTATTAATTAAAAATAGATATAGTTTAAAACTATTCAAATTTTGATGTATCATAATCAATAATTTCTTTAATTTTCTTAAGGGCGGAATTGATAATATATCCTTAACAGTAGTCAAATGTAAATCTCCTATTCTATATTCGCTTCTATCATATCTTCTGTGATATTCTCAGTATCAACCATAAGCTTACCCATAAAGTCTTCTATATCATCATAATAGCCAACTTGTTTTCGATGTAGACCAAATAAACCTTGTTTATGGTTGTTGGCTATACCATTTGCTGTCAACAGGGCTGTTTTATAGCCTAGTTCATTTAGAATTGAATCAGAACTCTCTGTCTTATCTCCAAATGGATAACAAAAATGCCTTATCTCTATATCTAGTATGTTCTCTAAGAGATATTTAGAGATTATATACTCAATTGTTAATACAAAGTCATCTTCATGCTTTGCATTGATATGGTTAACAGTATGGCTTCCTATTTCCATACCCCTTTCATACATCTGTCTTACCATGCTTGGTGGTGTTTCAGTGTTTAGACCTATCTTTCTACCTTGAAGATAAAAAGTACCAGTCATTCCTCTTTTTTCAAGTTCTACAGCAGCAAAATTATAATGTGATTTGTAGCCATCATCAAAGGTTAGTACAAGAGGATTTTCAGGTAGTGGAATCATATTTTCCCAATGCTGATATAGCTGCTCCATTGAAACCGTGTTATATCCCTCTCTTTGAAGTGTATCCAATTGATCAATGAAGTTGTCATAAGCAACAAATAGGCTTGGATCTCCACCAAGTGGTAATTCTCCAAGTTCATGATACATAAGAATTGGAATATCAAGCTCTTCTTTATATGTAGGTCTTTCAACTTCTATAGGATCATCTATTCTACTGAGTATTTCTTGAACCTCTAGTTTTGATATAAGTCGCTCGGGATCTATATTACCTTTTTCATCTGTGCTAATCAAGCCCTCACTATAGCACTTCAAAATATCTCTATTAGATGTATCATTGATATGGCTCCTATAGTATTCATAGTTTTCATAGCTTGTTGGTATTTTCTCAGCTAATAGACTTGCTAAATCCTGTATGGTTACAGATTCTGAATAGATGGATTGGTTACCAATTTGATTGTATACATAAGTCACTGTGGCTACTTCATTTAGATTTTCTTCAGTATCACCTATTTGATCCATTTGTGAGTCTAAAGCATAAACATAGCCACCGCTGCTTATCAAAACCCCTAAGGTCAAAATTAAAGTTAATATGTGTCTTCTTATCATCCTATCCCCAACGCCCCTCATAATTGATGTATATTATTCTTCATTGTTTATCAATACCTTTGTGCAATAATTGATTATAGCACTTCTTCTAATAATTCCAATAAAAATTCCCTCATCATCGACTACTGGAACAAAGTTTTGTGTCTTAACTAAATTAACTAAATCGATTATAGTTGAATTTATGGAAACAGTATTGCTTTTTGTATGCCTTTTCACATCTTTTATAGATACCTTACTAGTTCCTTCTATAGTAAGTTCAGGTGAGTTTTTCAGCTTCCATAATAGGTCTCCTTCGGTAATTGCTCCTATATATTTACCATTATTATTGATAAGTGGTATTGCTGTAAAAGTATGGTACTCCATTTTCTCTAAAACTTGTCGCATTGTTGCATCAGTAGTTACATAAACTACTTCACTTTTTGGTGTTAAAAAAAAAGCTATATTCATTTTCAATCCCCTTCATATTTATATTAAGAATTTTTATTGAAAAATTCGATTAAAGCGTCAACACTTTCCTGACTTGTAGCCCATGATGTTACCAGTCGAATAGCCCTATGATCATCATCTATTTCATCCATGATAATAAAAGAAAATTCCTTAGAAAGTTTTTGAATCAAATCGTTACTAATTATTGGAAATATTTGATTTGAGCCAGGTTCTGCTAAAAAAGTGTAGCCTTGTTTTTTTAGTAGATCTATGATTTGCCCTGCCATCTTGTTGGCATATTCCCCTAATTCAAAGAATAAATTCTTTTCAAATAGTGCTTCAAATTGGATACCCATAGTAAATCCTTTGGCTAACATGGCTCCTCTTTGCTTCAATAATCGTCTGAAATCTTCCTTTAAGTCATTCCTTGTAATAACTAATGCCTCGCCAAGTAAGGCACCATTTTTTGTACCACCAATAAAGAAGACATCAGTTAAATCAGCTATGTCCTTCATGGTTAAGTCATTTAATTTACTCGTTAAAGCTGAGCCTAAACGAGCTCCATCTAAATATAAAATCAAATCTTCTTCTTGGCAGAGTTGGTAAATTGCTTTAAGTTCAGATTTTGTATAAACCGTTCCTAACTCTGTAGTATTAGATATATATACTAACTTTGGTTTCGGAGTGAACTCTTCCTTATTTTCCCTTAAGGCTAGTCTAATACCATCTGGAGTAAGCTTTCCTTCTTGACCTGATACACTTATGACTTTATGACCAGTAGCTTCTATGGCTCCTGTTTCGTGTCCAACAATATGACCTGTATCTGCGGATATTACCGCTTCATGGGGTCTAAGGAATGATGATATGGCTAATAGATTTGTCTGAGTTCCTCCAGGTATAAAATGTATACTAGCCTCATTGTCTTTTATTAACTCTTTTATAAAATCCCTTGCTCTATCGCTATGAAGATCTTTACCATAACCCAAGTTTTGTTCAAGATTTGATTTAAACATTAAATCCAGAACCTTTGGATGTGCACCTTCACTATAATCGTTTGTAAAACTATACATATGTCTACCTCCTCCTATCCGAATATATTTCCTATTATAATTCTATCATAAATTTTGATTAATGGCATTATTAATAGAGTCTTAAACTATAATATACTAAAGATATTTTTATCTATAAAGTGGGGTGGCTGTAGTGAATTTGAGATTTATCAGCAAATTAAAAGCAAATATCAACAATCTTAAAAAAGATAAATCCGGTAAGAAACTTTCCCCGAAAGAAATCGAGAGATTAACTATAGAAGAGGTAAAATATGCTAGATCAAACTTCAAAGATGCTGATGAGGATACTATGGACCTTGCCATATATGAGCTAATGGCAGCAGAAGAAAGATTAAATCTATTGATAAGAGACAGAAAAAAGAAGCAATAGGCTTAACCTAGCCTATTGCTTTATTATTGAATTCTTCCAAATCTACTAAATGGTAATAAACGAAACTCCACCTTGCCTTTAACTTCTTCAATATCTATAAGTCCAAAATCCCTGCTATCTAAGCTATATTCCCTATTATCACCTAGAACAAACAACTTTCCTTCTGTTACTTGTAGTGGATAATCAATGCTATTTTTAGACGGTGTTGTAGCAGTTATATAGGCCTCATCTTGAAGGTCATCATTTATGTATAGATTACCATCTCGTATATCAATAATGTCTCCTTCTACACCAATGACTCTCTTAACTAAATTATTTTTTTCAATCTCACCTGTAAATCTAAACTTAATATTATCAATAATATCTCTAGCCTCATTTACCATATTTTTAATAATACCCTTTTCTTCTATTTCCCTATTTAGGATAATAATATCTCCTTCTTTTGGTTCATTGAGGATATATCCTAATTTATATACAATTAACCTATCATTTTCGCTTAAAGTAGGCTCCATAGATACTTCTTTAATTTGGGTAAGTGTAATAATATTAGATATAATAAATAGGGCGATAAATAAAGCAATAAGTAGAGTGATTATCCATTCAAATAAATTTTTTAAAAAACTTTTCTTTGGTTTTCTGTTAAAAGTAAGAGTCATCAATCCACCTCCCGATTGTACTTTTCTTCATTATAACATGAATACATAAAAATTTAAGGATTAAAATAAAAAATTATTGTCTATTTATTAACTATTGTTGACACCTAATATTATTGTTGTTATTATTATATTGTATTCGTTACAACTTAGCAGAGGTTTTAATTATTGCATGGTTAAAAATGAAAGGATCTGAGTTCAATGAAATTAAATATTGAGGATTTAACAGAAAAATTAAAAAAGAAAAATATACGTCTTTCACATCATAGACT
This sequence comes from uncultured Tissierella sp., assembly GCA_964644495.1. GTDB lineage: Bacteria > Bacillota > Clostridia > Tissierellales > Tissierellaceae > JAAYTL01. The sequence goes on along the minus strand of CAZXWU010000030.1, from coordinate 8,573 downwards.
AAAGGTGCTGGAGTTTCTTCACGATAAGAGGATACACCCAACTGTGGATCAAATCTATATTGAACTTCACAAAGAAATACCCACTCTTTCAAAAACCACTGTTTATAACTCATTGAATGCTTTGATTGATGTAGGCTTGGTAAAGGTTATAACCATAGAAGATAAGGAAGCTAGGTACGACATTGTAACTGATGATCATGGACATTTTAAGTGTGAATCCTGTGGAAGCATATTTGATTTTGAAATTGACACAAGAATGTTTAATTCAAAAGATTTAAATAACTTTAAAGTCAATAGCAAGGATGTATATTTCAAAGGAATTTGTCCAAGTTGTACAGAACAGTAATTTAAAAAATACTAAATTTAAGATATGGAGGAGATTTCTAATGGACAAGAATAAGACAATGGAAAACTTAATGGAAGGATTTGCAGGTGAATCCCAGGCAACTAGAAAATATTCAATTTATGCTAAAAAGGCAGAAAAAGAGGGCTTAGTGAATGCTGCGAAATTATTCAAAGCTGCTGCTTTGGCAGAAGAAATACATGCACAAAGACATTTAGAGGTTGCTGGCAAGGTTGGTTCTACTGCAGAAAATCTAAAAGACGCAGTTGATGGTGAAACATATGAGTTTGAAAGTATGTATCCAGCTTTCTTAAAAGATGCTGACCCTGAAAAAGATAAAGCTGCTATACAATCATTTACTTATGCTATGGAAGCAGAAAAAGTTCATGCTAGATTATATCAAGAAGCTTTAGACAATTTAGAGGACAAAGAAGAAGTAGACTATTATTTATGTCCTGTTTGTGGAAACATTGAAAAATATAACCCAGAAAAATGTTCAATCTGCAATATTGATGGGGCAAAATTTATTAAATTTTAATTAGCTATCATTATTACCCATATAAAAGGGGAGCTAGGGATTTTTCCCTGCTCCCCTTTAAAAATTATCCAGCTTGCCTTTAATACTTCCTTCATATTGATGCACCGAGGTTTGCTTTGCTGTAGGATATAAGGTGCTGCATTTCATCCTTATCAATTTAAATTATTACTAGCAATGACAAGCCTAATATCCTCATAGCTAATTTCTTCTGGCAATAGTTCTTTAATTGGTTTAAGCCTTTCTAGGCCAGCTTCATTAATAGCTGATAGAACCTTTGCTTCCTTCTCTGGATTTATAAATCTAGACCAGTCTATATTTTGACCTCGTTTTTCACATTTAGATAAATGTTCTATAATTGTATTCACCGTAAAATTTCTTTTATTGGCAATTTCATCCAAGTCTAGTCCTTCAAGGTATAAATCATAGGTGGATTGGTATCTACCGGTTGAATCTTTGTCTACTATAGTGTCCTCTTTAATTCTTTCAATGGTTTTTATATCTCTCTGTGTGCAGTATTCTTTTATTACCTGTAAAAATCTGTCACCGTAGTTATCGTATTTCTTAAGCCCTACCCCTTTTATCATCAAGATAGATTCCTTATCTTGAGGAAAGTATGAAGCCATTTCCTTTAAAGTGGAGTCATGAAATATCATAAATGGTGCCATAGCCTTTTCTTGGGACAATGAATATCTTAGTTTCCTCAATTCTAAAAATAAATCCTCATTAAAGCTATCTAAAACCCCTTCTAAAGATACTTTCTTCCTCTTAGTGGCTGATCTATTTTCCAATAGGTGTTTCTTGTGATATACCTTCTCATTTCCATTTAAAACATCTCTTGTCTTAGCTGTTAATTTTAAAATAGGAAATTTATCAGCTGTTACAATTAAGTATCCCATAGAAGTAAGAGTCATAATCATTTCTCGGAGTGCATTTTCAGTATATTCCCTCATTATCCCATAAGTGGATACTTTATCTAAGCCAAACTCAAGTAGCCTTTTGTTTTTAGAGCCACGGAGAACTTGAATAAGCATTGTGATTCCAAACCTCTCCTTTAATCTATAAACACAGGACAGAATTTTTTGAGACTCTAGTGTAATATCGACCATCTCAGAATCATCTAGACAATTTCCACAATTGTCACATTTGGACTCCTCTACTGTCTCTCCAAAGTATTTAAGTATCATAGTACGTAGACAATCATTTGTATTACAATAGTCTACAAGATATTGGAGATTTTCATATAATACATTTTCCCTTTCTTGAGAAAAGGTAGAACTTTGTATTAGAAACTTTTGTTTTACTATATCGGACGGGGAATATAATAGTGTACATTGACTAGGCTCACCATCCCTACCGGCACGTCCTGCTTCTTGATAATAAGCCTCCATATTTTGCGGCATATTATAATGAATAACAAATCTAACATCCGGTTTATCTATTCCCATACCAAAAGCATTTGTTGCTACAATAATTTGTACATTGTTTAAAATAAAATCATTTTGATTTCTCTGGCGTGTTTCTGAATCCATTCCACCATGATATGCTACAGCTTTAAAGGCTAATTGATTCAGTTTTTCAGTTAATGATTCTACAGTTTTTCTAGTTGAACAGTAGATAATTCCTGATTTATCTGAGAAGTTCTGTTTCAAATAATCATTTACATAAGAAAGTTTATCACTTACCTTTATTACTTGATAGAATAGATTTGGTCTGTCAAATCCTATTATTGATTCAATAGGATTGTTTAGTTCAAGTAAAGATTTTATTTCATCAACCACTAGTTTTGTAGCAGTAGCAGTATATGCAGCAACTATTGGCCTACTGGGAAAGGATCTCACGAATTTAGGGATTTCTTTATATGATGGCCTAAAGTCATGACCCCATTGACTTATACAATGGGCTTCATCTATCGCTATCATTGAAACATCTATATCTCTCACCAAATTTAAGAAATCATATGTATTTAATCTTTCAGGGGCAATATAGATAATTCTATATTTGCCTTCTTTTATATCCTCAATCCTATTATTTAGTTCTAAGCCATCTAAAGTACTGTTAATAAAAGTACCAGCTATACCCATCTCATTTAAGGAGTCTACCTGGTCTTTCATTAGTGAAATTAGTGGCGATACAACCAATGTAACCCCATCTAATAATACAGCTGGCAATTGGTAACATAGTGACTTACCACCACCAGTAGGCATAATTCCTAGGACATCATTGCCATTTAATGCTCCAAGGACAATCTTTTCTTGCCCTTCTTTAAACTCATCATACCCAAAGTGGCTTTTAAGTGTTCCATAAATATCCAAACAATCACATCCTTGTCAAGCTACGTTTTTATCCTACTTTTTTATTTATATGCTTATATATGCTTTTATCTATATTTACTCACATTCCTTCGATGTTCATCATATGTTTTAGAAAATACATGTCCATCATCTCCTAAAACGTAGTAAAAGTAATCATGGTCCTCTGGATAAAGTGCTGCTTCTATGGAATTTCTTCCTGGGCTAGCAATCGGTCCTGGGGGGATGCCAGGGTACATATATGTGTTAAATGGATTATCTTTTTCTAAATCAGCATAAAGGACTCGATTCATGTGGTCTTTACCCTCACCAAGGCCGTAGATGACTGTAGCATCAATCTGTAGAAGCATATCAATCTCAAGCCTATTGTATATTACTCCGCTGATGGCGGCCCTTTCTGCATCATTATAGGCTTCTCTTTCTATTAATGAAGCTAGGGTAAGGACTTCATGTATACTTAATCCTAGGTCTTCTGCTCTTGCCTTGTATTCGTCGGTAAATTCATTGTCCATTGTAGCTACTAACTTTGAAACTATCTGATCCATTGATTGATTCCTTGTAAAATAATATGTATCTGGAAACAGATAGCCTTCCAAATTAAAATATAAATCAGATGTATCAAATGTATATCCATTTGAAGTGAAGTAATCATTTGTAGCTTCTATAAACTCATCAGCTGTAGCTAGACCCACTTCCTCTATCCGCTTTGCAAATTGATATAGTATAAATCCCTCAGGGAAAGTGACTACAACCTGGTCTTCTTGCTCTCCCCTTTGAATTATTTCAAATATATCATCTATATTAAGACCGGCTTCTATTTCATAGTTACCAGGTTTTATATGCCTTGCTATTTCTTGCCCTCTATATCTAAACCACAGTCTGCTTCGTATTATCCCATTTTCATATAATTCCTCTGCCACAGTAGTAAGATTTGAACCTGATACAACCTCTATGTTGACTAGGGCATCATTCATAGTTTCAGATAAATATCCTGGTAAAAAGGAAATGGCTCCTAGAGTAATAGTTCCCAATATAATTATAAACAATAAAATTTTTTTCATATACTCCTCCTAAGTTAAGACTACATTTATAATATACCAATTAAATGTATAAGTTTCAAGGAATATTGAACAGACAGAGGTCAGGAGTACTGTCATTAATCCTCCGTCTTATGTTTGGGTTTATTTCACATTTGCCCTTCTTATCACCATATATCCAATTAAATATGAAATCAGTATTATTGGAAGTCCTATCAATAAATATCCATCCATAATGATTTCTATAACAATTCTAAAACTATGGATAAGTATTCCTATAAAATTTGTAAACATCTGAGCTAATAATCCAAATATACCTAAGGCAATCCAGAACTTATAGCCAAATCTATACTGAAGTACTCCAATTAGATTCATAAATGATGCAAATACTAGGAGGGTAAATCCTAATGTGAATAATATGGATATAATACTATCATTTATATTAAACAGTCCAAATTCCTCCATTGGTTCAAATCCTATCATTGAAACAATATAATTATCTAGCCTTAACAATATATATTGAACTAGAGAAAATATAGATACCATAATTATGTTATTCAAAATAACATTTAGATAAAAATTCCTTCTGGTATTCCCAAATCCTGCTGCAATTGAAAAACACTCATAATACATCTCAAGACCATATACTATAAAGAAAATAAATATGGCAAGGACATTTGCACCTGCAAAGGATAGTAATTGCCCACTCACTATATGAGGACCCATAGTCACATTTGAAGTTATTGTAAATGCCATTAGAGCAGACAAGGTATTTACTAATAACATTACAAGCCAAAATACTGCCACACCACCAAGCTGGTGATATCCTAAATATCGAAATAATCTCTTAGATGATTCCATTATCGGACCTCCTTTACCATATTTTCTGTAAGATAGATGAACAATTTTTGAAGAGGAATATTGCTAATATCAATATTGTTATCTCTTATCTCTTGAAATTCTTCTTCAGTCAATTCTCCATATATACCTACGATTTTTGTACTTCCAAATTCCTCACTATGAATTACCCTCTTATTCCCTATAAATGAATCTATCACTTTTTCTCGCCCAGATAGGAAATAAGATCTTTTTACTAAAGAATCCACATCTTCCTTTAATGCTATATTCTCTTCATTTAAGATGATTACTTCTTCGAAAAGATTTGATACTTCATCTATTAGATGTGTTGATACTATAATAGTTCTAGGGTTTTTCTCATAGTCTGCAAGCAACAGATTGTAAAACTTATATCTGATAGCTGCATCTAAGCCTAATGTTGGCTCATCAAAGATAGTAATTCGTGAACGAGATGCTAAACCAATAATAAGGCCTACCATAGTCTGATTACCAGTCGATAGTTTAATAAATTTTTTCTTTGGATTTAATCCAAATTCTTTAATCAAGAAATCTTCATATTCTTGGTCCCAATTCTTGTAAAGTAATCTAGCGGCTTTGAGTATTTGTTTTACTTTTACTTCCTTGAGTGAAGAGGAAAATTCCCTTACCAAGCAGATATCCTCAACCGCCTTTTCATTTTCAAATATTTCTTGTCCGTCTAGCTTTATCTCTCCTGAGTTTCTAATCAGTTGACCAGATATCAATTTTAAAAGAGTCGTTTTACCTACTCCATTTCTCCCTAGTAAGCCATATATCTTGTTTTTCTCGATATTTAAATTAATATCCCTTAACACCCTGGTTTTTCCGTATGATTTAGTTAAATCTTTAATTTCAATCAATCTATTTCCCTCCCTTTATTTCCTTGATATGTTCTATAATCTCATCTAAGCTAATATCCAACCTATCAGCTTCCTCTATTATCTGGGGCAATACCTCTTGATAAAACGTGCTCTGTCTTTTATTGATAATCTTCTTTCGCGCACCCTTAGATACAAACATACCGATGCCCCTTTTCTTATACAAGATTTCATCTTCTACTAAGAGATTTAATCCTTTGCCAGCTGTAGCTGGATTGATATTATAGATTTTGGCAAATTGGTTTGTTGATGGGGCTTGCTCATCTTCCCTTAAATTACCCATGATAATCTCATTCTCTATCATATCTGCAATCTGTAAATATATTGACTTATCCGAACTTAAATCTAGCAATTCTTCACCTCCGCGCCTAATAGGTCTACTGGTTAGTTACCTATGTAGTTAAGTATATGCCCTGATGTAGTATTTGTCAACCTTTTTCTCTGACGAATCCTAGAAAATTATTTACCCCTTAGGACAAACCATCGGCTCGGCAATATGCCTAGCAAATAAAAAATAGATAAAGAATAAATATCTTTATCTATAAATTTCCAAATTATTTTATTTTAATATTTTTGCATTCTTTCAATTTTATCCTCTAAGTCTGCAATTTCCTCGTGTTTTTCTTTTATCTCTTCACAGGCTTTAACTATTTCCTCTTCTACTAGGTCTACCCTATTAGCATAGGTATCATAGAAGTATTGCCCTATATCTGTCTTTAACCTTCTGATATCACTCTCAAGTTGGGTGATTCTTATTTTGTATTTACCTATTTCTACAAGATCAGAAGATTTTTCTCCAACTATCTTTGCAGTATCCTTTGCCCTCTCACCAAAATTCTTGAACATATCCATGACATCTCATCCCTTCAGATATTTTTCTCATATCTCATAATTCATACCCAATTTCCCATACTATTACATTATATTAGATATACCTATTATCAGTTACTCCAGCCTTTTAAGCTTTATAATTGTATATTGGTTTAATAATACTTATAAGCTCTGCTGTATCTGCGATACTTTCTATTATAGTCTCTATAGGTTTGTATGCAAATGGTGACTCATCCAATGTAGCTTTACCCACTGATGTGGAGTATATTCCCTCCATACTTTTTTTAAAATCTTCTAGATTTAGGTCTTCTTTTGCTGTGCTTCTACTCATTAATCTACCAGCTCCATGGGGTGCTGAATAGTTCCAATCTGGGTTTCCCTTGCCTATTGCAATTATAGATCCATCCCTCATGTTTATTGGGATCAGTATTTTTTCATCTTTGTAGGCAGATATGGCACCTTTGCGAATTATATTATCTTCAAAATCAATATAGTTGTGAACTGTTTCAAAGTAATTAAAGTCCTCTATCTCCTTCTTGAGCAAGGATCTAAGGATGATGTCAGCCATGACCATACGATTTGTACTTGCATATTCTTGACAGATTTTCATATCATGTAGATACCTATCTCGATATTGACCTGTTAGATAGCATAAGTCCTTAGGATATTTGGCTTCTAATCCTTTGTATTGCTTCTCCAAATCCTTTAGGACTTTATTTATTTCCTTTCTTCTACCCTCTTCCTTATAGGTCCTAATTATTTCCTCTTTCTTAATAAAAAATTCTTCCTTACCACTACATAGGTCAATAGCCAACCTTTGATATATTTCTGCTACCTGCTTACCTAGGTTTCTACTTCCTGAGTGAATCACTAGATATTTGTTCTTCCTGTCATCAATACCTATTTCTATAAAATGATTACCTCCACCTAATGTCCCTATACTTCTTTCAATCCTTCTAGTATTCTTTACTTCCCTAAGACAATGCAATTCCTGCAATCTATCAAATTTATACTTTTTTTCATTGTGAACTTTATTTCCTGATGGGATCTTATTATATATAATTTTATCCAGTCTAGGTAGATCTATATCTATATTGCCAAGGTCCACTGTAAGCATACCGCATCCAATATCAACACCTACTATATTTGGTATAACCTTGTCTCCCATGTCAGCTGTAAAGCCTATTACACAACCCATTCCTTGATGGACATCAGGCATTATGCGAACCTTGGAACCTTCTATGAAATCCTGATCTAGAAGCTTTATTATCTGTTCTTTAGCCCCATCTTCTAAATCTTTAGTAAATACCTTGGCTTCTCCATATTTACCCTGTAATTCCACATAATCATCCTTTCCTATTAAAGCAGGGGAGACGCACCGAATGTCCCCCATCTTATCTTATAGTTCAATATTAATATCTTACCCAGTTACAATAACAATAAGCGATTCTTATATCTACATTCATTAGTAGGCCCAGTCTAGATACTCCTCTAGTTTAATTTGATGTAAAACTTCCTTTATCTTCTTATTGTCAATCGATTGTATAGTTTTGGTCATCAATTCTTTTTTCTCTTCCCCATTCAGTTTGTCAGAGATAAGTTTCTCCAGGAAGTCCTTGAAGCTTGCATAATCATCACTTACTAGGACATATTCATCGATTTCTATCAAATTAGACCTAAGTCTTTCTTTACTCATTCTGTGAATCCCTATTCTAAAATCATCTAATCTTTCTATCGCTTTATCTATATCCCCAAAATATA
>CAZXWU010000029.1:11453-14047 GCA_964644495.1 uncultured Tissierella sp. | reverse complement strand
CCCCATTGGATTTATAAATGCAGCAATTATGAGTATAGATAAGAAGAATAAGAATAATGGATTCAGTACCTTACCCACATATGTCAATATATTGGATGGTCTTAATGAAAACCATAGTACGCTTAAAAAGAATATTAAAGAAAATATGGCCAACCAGAGTCCTACTTGTTCTTGTGATAATAGGGGCGCTATCCCTACTTCAAAAGATACTGTTGCAGTACGGGGAATTGCAAAAAAGGGTCCTATGGTTAGATATAGGGCACAAGTAAAAAATATACTATATAGAGGATGAACTCTACTTGCTAGTGAATATAGGCCATTACTTTTAGATATACCCATGGCTACTATTCCCAGTAGTGGCAAGCCTACACCAGTTACTAAGAATCCCAATATGGCGTAGTAAATATTGTTTCCAGCCATTTGTCCCATAAATACTGGAAATATCAGATTGCCAGCTCCAAAAAACAGGCCAAACAACATGGATGAAATATATAGATAGTCTTTTATAGTTAATCTTTTCTGCATTAAAATTCCTCCTCTTATGTCTACTATTATGTGTCTCTTTTTTGAATATATTTATCTATTATAACATAGGAAATCTTCTATTAAATGAAAAAGTCCTTCATCCCGAGGGAAAAGAAGGACAAAGGACAAGAAACAAAATAATTCAATTTTTTAATTTTAACTCATCATCTTTATAAATACATGCACTCCATTGTTGATCTCTTCTTTCAAAGAGTGTATGGTCTACTGATTTACATTCTTCTGTGGCAAATGGACACCTAGGTTCAAATCTGCATCCCTCTGGTAGATTGATTTGATCTGGTAATTCATCATCAATCTCTATTCTTTCCCTTACGTAATCTGGGTCAGCTATAGGAACAGAGGATAATAGTACTTTTGTATAAGGATGCTGAGGATTATTGATTACTTCTTTTGCGTCTCCTAATTCTACAATTTTTCCTAGATACATAACAGCTATCCTGTCACAAAGATATTTTATGGTGGACAGGTCATGGGATACATAGAGCATTGTAAGCCCCATTTTGTCCCTTAGGCTCTTTAATAAATTCAATATATCAGCCCTTATGGATACATCTAGCATAGATACTGGTTCATCTGCTACTATAAACTTGGGGCCTATAACTATTCCTCTTGCTATGGCAACCCTTTGCCTTTGTCCACCACTTAGTTCATGGGGATATCTATGGACAAATTGGTCTGCTGGTTTTAATTCAGCTATTTCCAAAGCTTCTATTACTTTTTCATATATTTCATCTTTGTCTTTCATGCCGAATATCTTTAAGGGTTCAGCTATGGTTTCAAATATTGTAAACCTAGGGTTCAGGGTTTCGTATGGATCTTGGAATATCATCTGAACATCCTGTCTGAATTTTTTATTTGCCTCTTTTGATCTATCTGAGAAATCATAGCCATCAAAGCTTACACTACCATCTGTTATATCCTGTAATTGAACCAAGATTTCTCCAGTAGTTGTCTTACCTGAACCACTTTCACCGGCTAATCCTAAGATTTCACCTTTATTTATAGTTAAGGAAATATCATCTATTGCTTTAACATAGGTCTTTTCTTTATTAAATAAGTCTTTAACCCCTTTGTTTACTGGATAATATTTCTTCAAATTTTCTATTTTAATTAAATATTCATTAGTCATGAGGCCTCACCTTCACTTTCATGGACAATTCTATCACTTACCATTTTCCATGTTTCCTTTTTCTTTGATTGTTCCCTAAATTCATCTACTCTCTCTGGATAATGACAAGCTATTTGGTGGTCTTGACTGATGTCTATCAGTTCTGGGGAATCTACCATACAAAGATCAGTTCTAAAAGGACATCTTTCCTTAAATCTACAACCCTGTAGTTGATCCATAAGATTTGGAGGAGCGCCTGGTATGGATATCAAGTCTCCCTTGTCTATATCTAAAATACTTGGGAATGCATTTTGTAGTCCTAATGAATATGGATGGTAAGGTTCCCTAAAGAACACCTTGCTACTTGACTTCTCCATAATTTTACCACCATACATTACAATAATTGTTTCACAAAGCTCGGATATAATGGATATATCATGTGTAATGAAAATCATTGAACTTCCAGTTTGCCTTTGAATTTCAGTCATTTGACTAAGTATCTTATCTTGTACAACTACATCAAGTGCTGTAGTAGGCTCATCTGCTATGATTAAACTTGGGTTCAAAGATAGAGCCATGGCTATGATAGCCCTTTGTTTCATTCCACCACTCATCTGATGAGGGTATGCTTTTAGTCTCTTCTTCTCCAAACCTATAATACCAAATACTTCTTCTGCCCTCTTCATAGCCTCTTTTTTGGACATCTTAGTGTGAGCTCTAATCCCTTCTATTAATTGTTCTCCCACTGTGTAAACAGGGTTTAGGGAGTTCATAGCTGATTGGGAAATCATGGCTATTTCATTTAATCTTAGCCTTCTTATCTCCTCTTTGTTCTTGCTTACTATGTCTTCACCTTTATATATAATTTCTCCTCTGCTGATGACTCCATTTTCAGGCAATAGTCTCATAATAGTCTTAGCTAAGGTAGTCTTTCCACAGC
>CAZXWU010000029.1:0-11443 GCA_964644495.1 uncultured Tissierella sp. | reverse complement strand
CTACACTTTCTCCTTCTTTTAGGGTAAAGGATACATCACGAACTACTTTAAGTTTTCCTTCTTTGGTTATATAATCTATGTCTAAATTTTTAATTTCTAATAAATTCATACTTATCTCCTCCGTAATCTTGGATCTACAACTTCTTCAAGGGCCCTTGATACAAAGAAAACTGAAACTAATAATAGGACAATGGCAATACCTGGGGATGCTACCCACCACCAAGCGCTTCTAGAGTTTCCTGTTATAAAGTTAATATGAAGAACTTGACCCCAGCTTTGTTTTGTCGGATCCCCAAAACCTAGGAAAGCTATACTTGCTTCAGCCATTATGGCTGCATTTATATTAAATGCCATCTCTAACATTATCAATGGAACAACGTTAGGTAGTATATATTTAAGCATTATCCTGCCGTGTCCTGCTCCTGAAACCCTAGCTGCTTTGATATAGGGTCTTTGGACTATGGATAGTACTTGTGATCTAACAAGCCTTGTTACTGTCCTCCATGATAGCAAGGATACAGCTAAGATAACATTCCAAATGCTAGGTTTAAGTATTGCTGAAAGGACTATTACAAAAGGTATAAATGGGATAGCATAGAAAATATCTACTATTCTCATGATAATAGAATCTACTAATCCACCAAAATATCCTGAAATAATTCCCAAAGTCGAACCAATAAAGGTAACTAAAAATGAAGCTAATAATCCTACCATTAAAGCTGTTCTAGTCCCTAATATTACTTGACTAAAGATATCTCTACCTATATCTGTTGTACCAAAGGGATGTTCCTTTGAAGGTGCTTCTAATCTTCTGATCTTACCTTCTTCATTATAATGACGTTGGCTTGGATCATAGGGTGCAATTGATTCTGAAAATGCCCCTATAAAAAGGAATATCACCAAAATAACTACTCCTATTAATGCAAGTTTATCTCTTTTTAAATTGTCTAGAAATAATCTAGATATACTATTACTCTTGTCTTTTTTAGGCTTTGCTTTATTGCCAATTGGTTTTTTCATTGCGTCAACCATCTATATCACCTCTCATTTCTCACTTTATTATTTATAGGATATTCTAGGATCCAATACTGCATATAGAACATCTGCAACTAAATTCATTACCATCATTAGTGCTGACATAATGATAAAAGATCCTTGTGCCAAAGGATAGTCGTGTCTAGTAACTGCTTGAACTATTTCCCTACCTAATCCTGGCCAAGAAAATACTGTTTCAAGGAGCACCATTCCACCGATAGCAGAACCTAAAAACAAAGCTCCTGCTGTAACTACTGGTAGTAGTGCATTTCTAGCTGCATGTTTAAATAAAATTGTATTTTCCTTTAATCCCTTTGCTTTTGCCATCTCTATATAATCCTCTGATAGAACCTCTAGCATTGAGTTCCTCATGATTAATAGGGGTGTGGCTATAAAATAGAGGCCTGCTACTATTGATGGAAGAATCAGATGTCTAAGAAAATCTAAGTTTAAGAAGATCTCACTAAAGGTTTCACCTGTATAACCTGAGGTTCTCATACCCTGTGCTGGAAACCATTTTAGATTCACTGAAAATAATATTATGGCCATTAATGCAACCCAAAAGGTTGGTGCAGAACGAAATATAAGTGCAAATGTAATTCCTACTGACTCAAGTTTGTGACCTCTTTTCCATGCCATAAATGCTCCACCTATAATACCTATACCATAGGCAATTATCATACCTGCTATCATCAATATAAGGGTAGCTGGTATCCTATCACCTATTATTTGCATTACTGGCCTACCATAAAAGAATGAATTTCCTAAATCAAACTGTAGTAAATCCTTCATAAATACTTTGTATTGATCCCATAGACTACCATCTAATCCATACCTTACGATCAAGGCTTGCCTAGCTTCTGGTGCCATAGACGGGTCTACTACAAATGCAGTTGGATCTCCTGGCATAGCTCTAAACATAAAAAATATAATTGTTGATACTAAAACTATCATAAGTAACATAATTCCAACTCTTCTAGCTATATAATTCAGCATTTATCCACCGTCCTTTCTTTATGTGAATAATCATAGAAACATAAAAGTCGAACTAATCGACTTTTATGTTTTTATTTTATCTTATTTTTGCGTCCTATTTTGGAAGTCTTAGTTTACCGTTACTATCCCAAGTAAATCCTGCATCTTCTAGAATTTGCTTAGCCATATCTGGATCATAAGTGTCATAAATTGGTGTTTCAGGATTATACCAGAATTCATTGGCTTCTACTATAACTAATCCCCCGCCACCTCTTGCACCATAGCCATCTAAGAGTACGTCTACAGCTAGATCATAATCAGTCAAGTATGTCATAGCTATTCTAAAGTCCTTATTGTCAAATGGTACTCTATCAAGGTTAAATCCAAGATAGAAGAATCCAATATCATCTACTTCTGTCATCTCCAAGTGACTATACTTGCCAGCTTCATTTGTTTTTATCTGTTCTATATGAGCTGGTACCAACTCATTTGAAAGTAAATCTACATCTTTTAACTCTAATGATGTAAGGATACCTTCTGGTGAACCAAATATCTTGAATATATATCCGTCAATCAATATATCTTCATGGTAGTTTGGATTTGCATCTGCTACTAACTCTTCACCTTCTCTAAAGTTCTTGAATACAAAAGGTCCACTTCCTAATGGTGCGCTATTTGTATAGTTAATAGGATCATCTATGGATTCCCAAACATGTTGTGGTAATATAGGAATTTGAGTTAAGGTGTTTGTAATAAATGATGCAAATGGTCTTTTTAGATTAAATCTCAGAGTATTGTCTCCTGTTATCTCAACAGACTCGATTGGCTCTAGGAATGACCAGAAGTAAGCTACTTCATTATCAATAAATAGATCATAAGTGAACTTAACATCTTCAACTGTAAGCGGCTCACCATCATGGAACTCTAATCCTTCCTTTAGGTGTACATCTATTGTAGTATCATCTACTACATCCCATCCACTAGCTGCTGATGGAACTGCCTCTATCTCAGGGCTCAATCTAGCTAATTTATCATATATCAGTCTAAGATTTCTCCACTCATATACTGAGTTTGCTGCCATTGGATTTAGGTTATCTAAATTTACATTACTTGCAACTATTAGCGTCTTGTCTTCTGTTAGTGGATTAATTCTGATTGGAGTCCATTCATTGAATAGGCCCTCCCCTGGTATTGAAATTACATCAGAATATTTTTCTTTGTTGTAGGCCTGAACATTACCTCTACTATAAAGAGTGATTTGAGGTACATCTTCAGCTAATATCTTTTGAGCATCAAATACTAGTTCTCTTCTCTTTTCAACATCCATCTCTTGTCTTTGTGCATCTGCTACCCCATCGAATTCAGGATTTCTGTATCTGTTTGTATTGTTTCCTCCAACTCCTGCATTGTCTGAGTGGTTTATGGAGTGAATAAACATATCAGGGTCAAGTCTTTCAAGTCTTCCTGACCAGCCAATGGTATATCCATCGTAATCCATCTCTTCACCATAAATTCTGTCTATAAGTACAGCAAAGTCTGTTGGTTGATTAGTTACGTCTACACCTAGTTTTGTCATGTCATCAACTATTTGGTTAACCATTTCGTAGTTGACCATATTTTGTTCTGGTAAAGATGAATAGAATGTCAATGGCGGAACTAATTCGCCCATCTCTTCATCAGGTATTGTACTGCCTCCATTTGTAGGGCCTGCTGGGGTTTCACTACTTCCACAAGCTGATAATAATAATATAAGTGCTAGCATGAGGCTAATAATTGCTCTCTTTTTCATTTTCATTCCCCTTTCTTTCTACTCCGCTTTAATGTGATAAAGCTTTAAGCTAATTTTATCTATAATATAATAAATATATCCTGATGTCAACACTAATATTTATATTGTAATTTAAGATATCGTTTTCATCTAAGGCTTGAATTCTCCTAGCTTTGATGCTAGCGTCTTCTTAGAATTTTAAAGTTTTTTATCCTTTTCTATATATTATTCATATATAGATTCTCTAAGTTTGGGTATATATAATTAATGTATATTTTAAAATGAAAGAAGGAGATTTTATGGACAATAATGTTTTGTTTGCTTTTACTTTAACTTTACTGGCGGGATTAAGTACTGGTATAGGAAGTGCCATTGCTTTTTTTGCTAATAAGACTAATACAAAATTTTTATCAGTGAGTCTTGGGTTTTCTGCTGGTGTCATGATATATGTTTCTTTTGTTGAGATATTTCCAGAAGCTAAGAAAGCACTGACAGAAGCCTTGGGTCTCAAGACTGGGTCTTGGGCAACTGTTGCAGCTTTTTTTGGGGGAATCATAATAATGGCACTTATAGACAGGCTTGTTCCAAGCGGTGAAAATCCCCATGAAATCTATAAGATTGAAGAAATTCGTGAAATTGAATCAGAGGTCCAAGATGAATTAGAGGAAGAGACAGCAAAATCAAACAAAGATGCACAACTACTTAGAACAGGCAAGTTTACAGCATTAGCTGTAGCAATACATAACTTCCCTGAAGGACTAGCAACATTTATTTCCGCTCTCCAAGACCCATCAATAGCTATTCCTATTGCAGTTGCAATAGCTATACACAATATTCCTGAAGGTATTGCAGTGTCAGTACCGATTTATTATGCCACTGGTGATAAAAAGAAAGCATTTAAGTATTCATTTTTATCTGGATTATCTGAGCCCTTAGGTGCCTTAGTTGGTTATTTAATATTGATGCCTTTTTTAAACGATGTCTTATTTGGTGTAATATTTGCTGGAATTGCTGGTATAATGGTATTTATATCTTTAGATGAATTATTACCTACTGCCCAGGAATATGGAGAAATCCATCTTGCCATATATGGGCTTATAGCTGGTATGGCTATCATGGCCTTGAGCTTATTGCTGTTTTTATAATAAAATGCCCTAAATAATCTAAAGATTAATATTACTAAAAGAGGTTAGAGATGATAAAATTTGAAAGAAACTTAGAACTTGATGAAACGATGAAAAATATGATTCTATCTATGGTATCTGTAAGTGAATATTTGGATGCTGTTTTGGATTATACTGAGAATGTACTTAGTCCTAAAAAGGAAGGAGACCTGATAGAGGTCCTCTCAAACTATGGTATTCCCCACCAAGACTTAAAGTATGATATCAGGAGATTAACTGAAAATCCATACTATAAAAATATTAAACTAAAAGATGTCAAAACAGATAGTGTATGGTATGAAAATGCAGTCATAAAAAAGAGGACTCTGATGAGTATGAATTTCCATAGACCTCTTGGTAAGTACTTATTTCATTATCATCCCCTTGGATACTTTGAAGAGGATGTCAATATGCCTGAACTTAAGGAAGGAAAGAATAAGGTATGGATGTCGCCTGCTATTAGTGAGATAGAGTCTATGAATGATGGATATGAAGGTGGTCACGGCCACTCTTTGACCCTTGGACTGGGAATAGGCGTCCTACCATACCTATGGCTGCTAAAGGATGAAGTGAAAAGCGTAACAATAGTTGAAGTAAACAAGGATATAATTGACTTGTTTGATAGGTATATAAGACCACAATTTCCAAAGGATAAGGAATTAAATATAATACATGGTGATGCATTTGACTACTATAATGATGAATTTTTAAGTAAATTTGACTATGTATATGTTGATTTCTGGGAATCTACAGAAGATGGTCTTGATTTTTATACTAGACTTATGGAAAAGAAAGCCAATCTATCTCATATTGGTTTCTGGCTAGAAGATTCTATCTTACATGATGTAAAATATATAGTTGCTCCATATCTAAATGCTCTATATCAAGGTAGAAGCATAGCTGATTTTATATCATCCCTTGATAGAGATTCTAGAGATATAGCTAAAAAAATAAATAGATACTTTAAGACTAGAAATGATTTAGTAAAAACTGAAGATCAGCTACTAGGCATCATCCATAGTAAAGATGTTTTAAGAGAAATATTAGCTCAATAATCCTATATTTACAAATCCCTAGTAATTTGGTATACTATCCTTGGCATTTAAAATCTACCGCGGCAATATGAAACGGAGATGATAAAATGGCAAAAATGATGGGACCTAGATTTAAACTATCTAGGAGACTAGGATTAAACGTATATGGTCATCCTAAGGCGATGAAGAGGGCAACAAGAGGAACAAGCAGAGCTGATAAGAAACTTTCAAACTATGGAGAGCAATTATTGGAAAAACAAAGACTTAGGGCTTACTATGGTGTTATGGAAAAGCAATTTATAAAATATGTAAGAATGGCAAAAAAATCCCAAGAACAAACAGGTCATGCATTGGTTAAAATACTAGAATCTAGACTTGATAATCTTGTTTATAGAATGGGTTTTGCTTCATCCATAAGACAGGCAAGACAAATGGTAGTTCATGGTCACTTTTTAGTAAATGGGGAAAAGGTGAATATCCCTTCCTATTTATGTGAAGTTGGAGATACAATTAGCCTAAAAGAAAAATCACAGTCAGTAGACTTATTTAAGGAAAATTTTCAAAATGCTTTACTAAATTCACTACCATATATTGAAAAGAATGAGGAAGACTTCTCAGCAAGATTTATTAAAATGCCCGAAAGGGACCAAGTCCCTATAGAAATAGATGACCAATTAGTTGTTGAATTTTACTCAAGATTAATATGACATAATAAGGCGAGGATTTTTTCCTCGCCTTAAATATTTTTTAGTATTTTATTTTACCTCTTCATAAAATTGGATCTTAAGCCCATTAGGATCTAATATAAAGAAAAACTTAGATTGTGGACTAGGCTGAAATGGCCCACCTACTATTTCTATACCTTTCTCCTCTACAAATTTCATCTTTTCATCAACTGAATCTACAAGAAATCCCCAAGAAATATCCTCGCCCACATTTACTTCTGTCTTCCCCTTGTTCCAAATCAACTCAAGCTTGGTCTCCCCATCTCCTAAAAATGCTATCTCTGTATCAGGGCCTGCTGGGAACCTTCTATCAATATCAAGACCTACAATTTCCTGATAAAAGCTTATTGACTCTTCAAGGTCCTTTACTGTCAATGTACTCCATAAAAACTTCATCTTATCAACCTCCATTAAATTTTTATTACTAATTGTCTAAAACTGCTTGTATACACTTATCCTCATCTATATTTTTATTAGGACTTGTATCATCTACCAATATGTGAGGTGAAGTTTTCTCCTCCATATTGATACTACCATCACTATTCATGGCCATTTCTCTACTATAACTTATCATAAACCCGCCTATTCGCAGATACTCTACAGGTATTTCATCAAATGTCATACCTCCACCACTTATTCCCCCAACCAATGTAGCAAAGCCTGTATCCTTGGAAAAGGCAGCGAATTTCTCAGCTGAAGATTTGACCCCATCATCTACTAGGAGGTATATTTCCCCATTAAAGTTTATATCTTCATTTGGTTGAATTTCAATAGTATTTACTTTATAAAATTTGAGATATGTAGCTATCTCCGATGGAAATCTTCCTAAGATTTCTTCATCAAGATTTCTAATTACTGTGATATCCTCAAGTTTGTATAAATCCAGTGCAGTACTGGGATTGTGTTTAAAAAAAGAATAGTATTCTGCATTATGCACTTCATCTATAAGAAGCTCTACTATATTCATCCAATATTGATCTGCCCATCCTGAGTTACCCCTTATATCTATGATTAGTTTATCATAGTCCTCTATCTGTCCTAAAAATTCTTTAATCACTGGATAATCTTCTTCTATGTGATAATGGGACATGGCTTCTATTTTCATATATGCTACTTCATCTTCTATTAATCTATGAGTTTCTAAAACTGGACCATTATGGAATATTAGATCATTATTTGGATCAAGTTCAATATTATCCACACCTTCAAAGAACATGTATCTACCAACTGATCTTATATTGTTGAATAGAGTAACTTTATCGGGATTATGTTTAAGATATCGTCTATAGGTATCTCCATCCATGGCAAATGTATTATAATCATTTAAATCACCTAGTATCATATCTAATGCAACAAGATATTCAGCATCGTTGCTAGTATTTTTTAATATTCTTCGGTATATTCTCTCATTGGCAAACCAATCAAGATCATTAATCCTTTTATTTACTTCAAAAAAGGGATAGCTTTCTTCTAAAAGCTCATATATTTGTTTGAAGTCTCTCATTTTTTCATTAGATGTAAATCCTGCATCTATAATTCCGTAATATTCCACATCCTCTGCTCTTGTCTGAAATTTTTCTTGGTTATTATATAGCCTTTCGACACCAATAATTAATATTACTAGAGCTATTGTAATCCAAATAATTTTTCGTATTGTTCTTCTGCGTAAACGCATGCAAAATCCCCCCTTAATGATGTAAAACAGCATACTATATTAATAGTATAACAATATTTAACTTTCTACAATCAAATTTTTTCGAAAATCGAAATTTATTACATTATATATATGATTAGAATTTGAAAAAATACAGATAATATAAGCTAAGATAATTAAATCAAATAAGGTGATTGAATGGAATTTTTTGAGGCAACTTACGATAGATTATTAGATACAGTCTTTAGCATTACTAACCCTATTAAAAAGTCTCTTATAAAGACACAATGCGATGTTCATAAATTCATCAATATATATTCATTAAGGATATTAAAAAATGATGAGCTTCATGCACAATATCATTTTTTTAATACACATATTACTGATATCAACAGGGGAGCAGTGTGGGCAGACCAGGACTATAAGAGTTCAAACCACTTCTATAACCCCTTTAAAAAGAGAGGACTTTATGGTAGAAGTGATGCAATGGAGCTTGGTATAGACTATTATTATACTGGTTTGGGCTACTGGAGCATGGGTGATATAAGAGAGTCAATGTTTTATTTGGGTGCTGCTCTTCATATAATTCAAGATATGACAGTTCCTCAGCATGCAAATATACGTCTATTAGATAATCATAGACAATATGAAACATACATTAAGATGACCTATAAGCTTATAGATGAGTTTAGGGTCACAAAAGGTGCCTATACCTTAGATAATATTGAGGATTATATAAGGTTTAATACTAGGCTAGCTCTGAGGATACACAAACAATTCAAAAATTTAAAAAAGGATGATGATAGATTTTACCATATAGCTAAATGTGGTCTACCATTAGCCCAGAGAACTACAGCAGGGGCTATGTATACCTTCTATAGGGATATGTTTCCATAGGGACTTTAGAGGCCTTTTTCTATATATGATGTATCTATTATCAAGTTATTAATATATAATGATATCAACTTAGATTTACATAATTAATCAAAGTTTGACAAAATCTGCTGAATTATTTTGTCAATTGATATATAATGTATTTAGGATTTGCAGAAAGGAGGATTTTATGGAGATTACAAGAATAAAATCTATTATTGACATAAGGAAATACTATAAAATAATATTTGTGTTTATAATTTCGTTAATTCTGCATATAATAGCTGCTATTTATAATGACGTATTTGTTAATATTATGTCTGTGACTAGTTATTTGACATGGCATATCATCTTTGAATTTGCTAGTATCCTAGTCTCATTTTCAATTTTTGCTGCTTCTTATTTTATTTATGAGGAATTAGGAAACTTGAAAATGATAGTTCTTGGTTGTGCTTTTTTGGCAATGGGTTTTCTTGATACTTTTCATGCCTTAAGTTACAAGGGGATGGCTGAGTTTTTTATTATCAATAATACTGCAAATAGGGCAACTACATTATGGATTTTATCAAGATTAATTGGTAGTTTGGGTTTTTTAGCCTCTATTCTTACTCCTTCACATTTTGTCTCTAAGATAAGGAAGGAAATATTTGCAATATTAACAACTACAATTGCATTTGTTTTGTTTTTTATAGTAACCTATTATCCTGGTTTTTTCCCTCAGATGCTTATAGAGGGACAAGGTATCACTAACATTAAAATATTATTAGAATATATAATAATATTCATTATGGCTGTTAGCTTTGTATTGGTAGCAGCTGATTACAGAAAAACAAGTTCCAATAGAGAATTAATGTTTATGATTGTTTTTATCTTATCAATATTTAGCGAATTTGCCTTTACCAATTATGGAAGTGTTTACGATGCTTTTAATTATATAGGTCACTTATATAAAGTAATTGCTTATTTGATATTATATAGATCTATATATGTAGAAAACATAAGTACTCCATATAGAGAAATGAAAATAGCAAAGAATGAGTTAAAGCAATACTCAGACAATCTTAATGTAATCGTAGAAGAAAGAACTAAGGAACTTGAACAAATGAACAGCATATTGTTAACAGATATTGAAAGTGCAAAAGAAATGCAGCGATGTCTATTGCCAAGTCAAATGCCTAATAATACATCGGTTTCATTTCATGCACAATATTTTGCTGCTGAGCGCCTTAGTGGGGATTTTTATAATGTAATTCAACTTGATGAAGATAATATAGCTATCTATATAGGGGACGTATCCGGACATGGTGTATCTGCAGCAATGCTCACTGTCTTTGCTAATCAGAATATTAAACCATTAAAAGAAGAAGATTTTACAGGGGAAATTGTAGAACCTGGCTTTGTTTTAAAAAGTATCTATAAAAATTTTAATAACACTAATTATAAAACTGAAACCTATATATTAATGCTTTATGGTATTTATAATACTAAAAGCAAATCCTTCACCTATGCATCAGCAGGAATCAATGCAGCACCATATGTTATAAAAAAATCAGGGGAAATATTAGAATTAAATGCTAAAGGCTTTCCAATCTGCAAACTTGGTGACTTAAATATGCCATTTTATGATAATAGAAATACTCAGCTAGAAATCGGTGATAAAATTCTGTTTTTCACTGATGGACTAGTAGAGGCTAAGAACACAGACGGACATATGTATGGTTATGATAGGCTGAGAGCTTTTCTAGAGAAAAATTATAAACTAGATGGAGACAGGCTTAATATAGCTATTAAGAACAAGCTATTTGGCTATATGGGGACTAATCAAGACCTTATGGATGACGTGACATATTTAATCATGGAGGTTCTTTAAAAAGTAGATGTTTTCTATAAAGAAAACATCTACTTTTTTATTAGAAATTATATTGCATAATCATTAAAGATCGATTTCAAGTAATGTTGGTGTGTGGTCTTGTCTTGGACCTGAATCAACTATTTCAGATTTAATGACCTTATCTGCTATACGATCACTCACCAACCAATAATCAATTCTCCATCCAGAATTGTTAATTTTACTAGTTTTAACCCTCTGAGCCCACCAAGTATACATACCTGTTACATCACCGTGAACATATCGGAAGGTGTCTGTAAATCCTCGTTCCAGAAGATTTGTGAAACCTTCACGTTCCTCATCAGTAAATCCAGATGATCGTCGGTTA
>CAZXWU010000028.1:0-14178 GCA_964644495.1 uncultured Tissierella sp. | reverse complement strand
AAATCACCTATATAATGCTATACGTTTTCAGCTGCCACCAACTTATAATTATGATCATTTCACTTAACAAAAGATAGTTACGTTATCACAATTATAAATTTGTTTCTCATACTATACGGTATCATAATTATTTCAACTCTTCTATTTATTCTCATATTTCTCTAAAACAACTTCAATTATTATATTTGAACAAAAAAGCATATTAAAAAGGTGATATTGATTATTAATCAATATCACCTTTTTAAATTTACCATTACCCCAATATATTCACCACTCCAAAACTCAAAACCATAATCCCTATTGAAGCAACTAAGTTCCCCAGCAAAATCGTTGGAAATGCATATTTTATTCTCATATCCAGTAAAGCAGCTATGAGGCTACCACTCCATACTCCTGTCCCAGGCAAAGGAATAGCTACAAAGATGAGCAAACCAATATAACCGTACTTTTGTATATTAGTGCTCTTTTCCATTGACCTATTAGTAAGTTTGGTGACTATTTTTTCAAATAGATTAGTCTTCTTCAGATAAGCAAATATAGGCCTTATAGCCAAGAGAATAAAAGGTGATGGAATCACGCTACCTATATAAGCAAGTACCGTAGCATGCAAAGGTGACATTCCTAAAGCTATGCCTACAGGTATAGCTCCCCTAACTTCTATTAATGGCAGCATAGCTGTAAGTATTACTGTAAACTCTTTAGTTATAAAATTCATAAGTTCTGATATAAGTTCTGTCATTATTTCGTCCCCCAACAATCTTGTATATCTAACACATTAAAATTGCGACAAGGGCACAATATGGGTTACCATTGTCGCATCTGTTTTTTTGTATCTAATCTATCTTATTTGCTGCAAGTTCTTGACCTGCTTGATTTAATACTAAGCCAGTAACAGTTCCGTCTTCATCCCTTACAAAAGTAATTGTAGCATCTATTACCTTATAGAAAAACTCACTCTCAGTTTCTGGATAGATTTCAAAACTATCCTGATCTGTTACTTGGGCAAAGATACTTTCTCCCTCAATTGTTATTGTTATTGTATATTCTGGGAATAGTTCGTAGTCTCCAACATAATCATCATATAAAGTTAAATCTATATCAGAAAATTCTTTTTCCTCAACTTGTTCTATCCTTTCTGCACTTAGAAACAAAGGACCTTGTGTAAAGACTAGTTCATTTATATTGCCTTCATCATCTTGAATAAATTCGATTTCTACATCTGCAATTCTAGCAAAGAATTGAGTCTCAGACTCTGGAAATAACTCAAATGCTACTTGTCCAGTAACCTGTGCATATAGTTTATCTTCTACTCTAATTATATCAAGGTCTTGCTCAGGCAGTAGTTTATATTTCCCAGTATAAGAATCATATATATCAAACTTGTCTAGCTCTACTATTTCTTTTGCTTTTGGTAACTCAAATTCTTCACCTAATCCAATTAGTATTAGATTGTTTTTCATTTCTGTTAAATCTACTTGCCCTTTATTAGATAGTATAATTATGGTCATATCTAAATCAATAAGTCTAGTGATATCAGCTGTAAATCCAAGGGTATTTCCCCCATGATATATCATTTTTCCTACAGGGGTATCTGCTAACATCCAGCCATATCCATAGTAACCTGAACCAAACATATCAACATGATCTGCGAAAATCACCTCTAGAGTTTCACTACTTACTAATTTTTCAGTAGCTAAGGCTTGTTCCCATCTATATAGGTCTTCAACGGTAGAATACATACTTCCAGCTCCATAGGCCTTAGATAATAAGAGTTCATCATCCACATTTTGAAGGTCTAAATAGCCTACATAGGCTGTAGCATCATGGTGACCATTTATCTCACCATAAGCCATTCCTGTATCATTTAAGTTTAATGGTTTAAAGATATTTTCATGTATATATTCCTCATAGGACATATGAGTTAATTGCTCAATTACAAGACCAAGCATAAGATAATTGGTATTACTATAAGAAAATTCTTCTCCTGGATTAAAAACTAAAGGCATATCTTTTACCAAATTAAGAACATCAATAGCACTTTCTAATTCATCTGTGTTTAAAAACAATTCAGGCAAATTAGTATAATTCTCAAGCCCAGAAGAGTGAGTTAGTAAATTATGTATAGTTATTAAATCACCATTAGGATAATCAGGGAAAAACTCTGATACTTTGTCTTCAAGACTAATCAAACCTTCTTCACTTAGTTGCATTATAGCCATGGCTACAAATTGCTTAGTTACAGATCCAATGCCATGTTTAGTCTGTGACTTATTCAGTGTAAATTGATCTATATCTGCAAATCCATAGCCTTCATTTAATAGGACATTCCCATTCCTTGCTACTAATACACTTGCAAAAAAGTTATTGCTTTCTTCCAAAGCACTCATATATGCCCTTAAGTTGGCTTTAATCTCTTCTTCATCAGAAATCTTGAAGAAATCTTCAGTATTTTCTTTGACCTCATTAATATTTAACCTTTGATATTTGCTATCCCAACCAATTATAAGATCAAGACCTCTGTCCAAGAGTAACAAAGGAACGTAGCTTTTACCATCTTTAATAACTGATTCCATTGCAGTACTTACTTCTTCATCTAATACAAAATCTTCTCCAATTTTGAATTCTAATAGATCTGGTCCCTTGGATAAGGAAACACTTCTTTCTTCATTATCCCATCCCACTTCATAGTCTAATACTTCTGCAATTTGACGAATTGGCACCATTACTTTGCCATCTTCATCTAGATATGCCTGACTATCTAATTCAAATTCTGATCCATTTATAAAAACTTCTATAGGCTGCTGTGCTGCGGCAATTCCAGTAATCGATACTCCAAGTAACAGGGTTAAAACTAAAACTAAAGACAATACTCTCTTTAACATTCTTGTACCCCCCTTTAATATTTGATCTTTCTTAAAAATATAAGACTTGTATTTATAGTATCAAATGATTACTATGTTTACAATCAAATTACAAGTAATTTAGATAAGTCTTCTTGTATTATATTGGAATCTTTGATAGAATCTTAATTACTTTAGCATGATAAATTGCAAAACCATTTTAGGAGTTGATTATATGAAAATTATTAAAGGTGATAAGGTTATATACAAGTTTTCAAATCAAATGGACCATATTGACAAAGTAAATCTAAATGAAAAATTTATTGTAGAAACAAATGATTGTTTCTTTCAACAGATTCAGAATGAGGAGACCTTACTAGAAGAACTGGATTATGATTGTCTAAACCCCGCTACAGGGCCTATTTTTGTTGAAGGGGCTGAGCCTGGAGACCTACTAAAAGTTGATATACTAGCTATAGAAGTTGCTAACAAGGGTACAACAATGACTGTGCCTGGTGAAGGAGTCCTAGGGGACCAGGTAACAAAAGCTAAGGTGAAAATATTACCAATTGAAGATGATTATGCAATATTTAATGGTATCAAAATTCCAATAGTACCAATGATTGGGGTCATAGGTGTAGCTCCAAATAAAGAAGATGGTGAATGGCCAACAGCTACCCCTTGGAAACATGGTGGAAATATGGATACAAAAGATATTAAAGCAGGTTCTACCTTATACTTCCCTGTACATCAAAAAGGAGCTTTGTTAGCCCTTGGTGATTGTCATGCCACCATGGGAGATGGAGAAATATGCTTTACTGGTTTGGAAATCCCAGCAAAGGTTAGCTTAAAAGTAGATGTGATTAAGAACAAGACTATTAAATGGCCATTATTGGAAACTAAAGAGGCAACTATGGTACTTGCCTCTGGTGATGATGTAGACGATGCTATATACGAAGCCTCATCTCAGGCTGTAAACCATCTGCAAAAAGGTCTAAACTTTGACTTTGAAGATGCCTATATGTTAGCAAGTCTTGCCATGGATCTAAAAATATCACAAGTTGTTGATCCAAAAATTACTGTTAGGGCTGCAATTCCTAAATATATTTTATCAAGTGATGATTTAATAGAAAGTTTATAAAAATTATTTTAAAACATGATATGCTAATATACAAACTCCCTACACCAGTAGGGAGTTTATTGTTTTTTATAGATTGACTGCATTTATAGGGTGCCCATTCAAAAAGCTTTCAAGATTCTTAACAGCTATATCCATTAGTCTTTTTCTGGATTCCTTAGGTGCCCAGGATATATGCGGAGTTAATATACAATTCTTTGCCCTGAGTAGAGGATTGTCCTCTTCAATTGGTTCTGTAGATACTACATCAAGGGCTGCTCCGGCAACCTTACCCTCATTTAAGGCATTTGCTAAATCCTCTTCTACAATCAATGGTCCTCTAGATGTGTTAATTATCATAACACCATCTTTCATCTTAGAGATTGTTTCCTTATTTATCATACCTTGAGTGCTCTCTAACAAAGGACAATGCAGGCTGATTACATCAGAATTAAATAACAATTCATCTAATTCTACATACTTCATTGCTTCACTTTCCAATTCATACCTTGGTCTACTGGCAGTAGCTAATACTTTCATACCAAAAGCTTTAGCAATTTCACCGACATTCTGTCCTATCCTTCCATATCCTATTATCCCAATAGTTTTCCCAGCCAGCTCAACTAATGGATATTTCCAAAAACACCAATCAGGATTAGCCGACCATTCCCCATTAAATACTGCATCACTATGTGCTCCTGCATGATGACACATTTCTAGCAATAGTGCAAAAGTCATCTGTGCTACTGACCTAGTTCCATAGGTTGGAATATTTGTAACTGCAATACCTTTCTCTTTAGCATATTCCACATCGACTACATTATAGCCAGTAGCTAATACACCGATGAATTTGAGATTTGGCATCTTATCTATTATTTCTCTATTTAAGGGGGTTTTATTTGTAAAGATTATGTCCGCATCTTTTCCCCTTTCAATTATTAATTCCTTTCCTTCTAAGTCATAAGATGTTCTATCATAGACAGTTAAATCACCAAAACTTTCTAATCCATCCCAACTTAAGTCACCAGGATTTAGTGTATAACCATCAAGTACAACAATTCTCATTTTATTCCTCCTTACATTTATTCCGAATAATTGTTTCCATTGAGATATAAGATTTTACTGCATTATAAGCAGCTTTCTGCCCCTTCTCCGACACTAGCTACAATTGCTATAACTGGAATACCATACTGCTTAGGCCTCTTAGCGATTCCAACTGGTACTTTTCCAAATATTGATTGACCATCGATTTTACCTTCTCCTGTTATCACTAGGTCAGCATCCCTTAAATTTCTGTCAATATTTATAATGTCTAAAATCTTATCTATACCAGAATACTCCACCATCTGCTATAGAGAACTTTACAATTCTACAATTTTCATCTAAAGCTTTAATGCCCTTTTCAATAGAATTAGCAACCTCCATGGCTGAGCTACTACCCTTATAAGAATCGGATGCAATCACTATCTTCATCGTGTCATCCCCTTTAACATTTACCTATGAAGTTAATTTTATTAATGTCATCCCTATTATATTGTATATTAACTTATGATTGCTATAGTATATATACTAACAATTGCCCTTGCATCAAAGGAGTCCCTAGGTATGTATAACAACAATTGTTTTTAGCTGCTATAAAGTAATATGTTTATCTAAATTTAATCTAAATAGAGTAAATGCCAAATATAGGACAACCATATCATCAAGATTCCTTGGATCATAACCTGTTAATTCACCCAACTTATTCAATCTATATTGAAGGGTATTTTTATGTATAAATAATTCATCTGATGATTTATTTATTGACCCATTGTGCCTTATATAAGAATCCACTATGATTGTATATTCATTTATCTCTTCCCTGGACATATTATTAAATACTCGCTTTATATACTTATTTATAGTGTCTAATTCAATGTCATCTATCAAAAGTCCAATATCTAAATCATTGTAATGTGAAATCTCTTTGTATTGTAGAGCAAGAGATATATCTAAAGCTTTTTTAGCTTCTCTATATGACCTCTTGATTCTAATAATATCATCACAGGGATTGCCCAATCCAAAATAGACTTTCACAGGAAATTTTTCCTCTATGAAGTCTTTTATTTTAGAGATTAGTGTTTCGATATTATCTTTTGGTCTCAATTCAAATATTGTAATAATATTCATTCCGCTTTGTGCTACAAGGTTTTGAGGGCTATATTCAACTTGACCCCTAAATAGGTTAAATATTTCCTCGTTTATTGAAGGGGTTAAAATAAAATCATCATCTATTTTTTCTACAATTCTTGCTACAGCAACTACTCTATTTAAGTTAGATTTTATGTTCAAAAGCTCCGCCCTAGTGATCAAGGATTTATCATCGCTATGGTATCTAAATAGAATTTCTTCAATAAATTTCCTTTTGCCTTCCATTTCAATCTTATTTTGCTCCTGAATATAACCTTCCTTAATTAATATTTCTGTCATCCTCTGTATAATTCTACCGTATTTTCCTACCTTTTCCTTCTCACCTGTTATACCTATTACACCTACTATTTTGTTCTCAAAGTATACAGGAAGATTTATACCTTGTTTTGCTCCTTTAAATTGGCCATCATATCTGATTACAAGATCATGATTCTGTTCTAATACTTTTTTTGCCCCACCATGGAATTCCCCAATCCTCGATTGGTCAGTACTAGCAATAATAATTCCACTAGAATCAAAATAGTTGATGTCCTGATTTATTATATCCTTCATATTTTCAACAATATCTTGTGCTAAATAGTTTGACACATTCATAATTATCCCCCTAGTAGATTTCTGCTGAAGTATTTACCTTAAATGTTTTTCTATAGATAACTCATATGGAGGTCTAAGTATACCCTTACATAATTTAAGCAAATCTCTTCTTTCCTCTAGATTTCATCCATCTTTCAAACCTATCAAGAGTAGAATTTACAATCAATTCTTCCGGTATATCAACCCTCTCTAACAATTCAAATATTTGATCAAATCTTCCAACATCAAAGGATATGTGACTATCACTATTAAATATCATTAATACATTATGTTTTTTACACATCAAGGCTATTTCCAAACAATTCTTTGCACTTCCACTTCTACTGGTATGAAGTGAACTATTATTTATCTCAATAAGTTTATTTTTCTCTTTTGCTTTTAATACTATTTTTTCTATATCGATAGGAAAGCCTGGGTTTCCTAAATGGACTATTATATCTACATATTTGTTATCCATTGTGTTTAATATTGCCTTAGTATTCCCTTCTTTATCCATTGAATGTAAAGGTCCTTCATGCAGACCAGCTAAGACGATATCTAAGTGACTTAGAAATTCCTCTGGGACATCTATATGACCTTCTTCATTTAAAATATTTGCCTCTACCCCCTTTAAGATTTCTACCCCATATATATTATCAGGTACAACTCTTAAATTCCCTATATGCCATATACTAGCTGCCCCTTTTAATGAAGGCCCATGGTCAGTTATACCCACATACTTCATACCCTTATTACTTGCTTCTTTTGCTATCTCTTGTATTGTACTATAAGCATGACCACTAGAGATAGTATGATTATGCATATCTATTAAATATTTCATTTAAAAACTCCTTTCATTCTATCTTATCCTAAATTATATTTCATTAATTTATAGTTGAGGTTAAATATATGTAAAATCTAAAATTCTCGATTATTGTAGATCTTAATAGAAATATATAGGGATCCTAAATATAGAATTAAACTTATAGCCAAAAGTACAAAAGAGAATTGCCTGAAATCTAAGTTACTGATAGACCTATATATAAGGTTCTCATTTCTAATGGCGTTTCTAATAATAAGTATGAGTGATAAAAAAATAAGCAGACCTATATCGCTAGTCCTCTTATCCTTATGGCCATTTAAATAATATAATGGCAAGTAAAGAGCTAACAAGGATATAATTATACTAGTTAGGTTAATGATTTCACTGATATTTGTTGCAGGTAGATTAGCATTACTTGGGAATATATATAATAATAATATTGTAAGCAAAGAAAATAATAATATATAAAGCATAACTGTAGCATATCTACTGGCAACAATAGTCTTTCTATCAATAGGAAGTGAATTAAGTAAGATGTCACCTTTGTAATAAAAATCATGAGCCCATATTCTACTATAGGCCATGCCTATCATCATTAAGACTAGGCCTATATAATATATAAACCTAAAAAACACATCATCAATCAGCCTGAAAAAAACAACTAAAAGCAATAAGAGAATAATAAAACTCATATTCGTAAGTGTGCCAACCATTTTAAAGTCCTTCTTTATAAGTGTCTTCATCTAATCCTCCTGTCCCAAATCCTTAAGATTGTAAAAAAATATAGATATCCATATAGAAAGTGCCATGAAAAATAGAATAGTCAAAACAGAACCCATGCTGCTAAGTTTTTCTAATACTCCCACTCCAAGCTTCCCATTAGCAAATCTATTCATCAAAAAATAGCTTATTATCCAAACAAAGAATCCTCTAGCCGATCCAAAGAATATAAACATAATAGGTAACAATAGTGTATAACAAACAAACCAAGCAAAGATAGCTTCTTTAGATTGAATCATTCTCATGTATTCCATGCTGTTAAATCCTAAGCTATCCAATAGTTTAAAAACAAAAATTGAATAAATCATTATAAGTCCATGCTTAACCGTAATTGCCAGATACTTGCTCATTACATATTCCCATCTTTTAACTGGTAGGGATTGTATCATTGAATGAAAGCTAGCAACTGATTCCTTGATATTTAGTTCAAAGGAAGTAGATAAAACTATAATTATAGGTATAAACCATAGGATATATTCCACAATATTTAGTTCAAGTGCAAAGGCATAAAGAATAATAAGGAGAATCATCCATCTAAATAGACTATACTTGTCTCTTAAAATTAAATCAATGTCCATCTTAAATAGTTTTAACATTTTTATTCCCCTTTATATGGTAATACATTATGTCCTCTAGGCTTGGTTTATCAATTATTATATCTTCTTTTGATAATCCTCTTACCATATCTTCATATACTAAGGCTTCAAAGCCTAGATTGTGCTCTCTTAGACCAATAAAATCTTTCTTGTTTATTTTGTCTAGAAGTAGACTATCTCCTTTAATCAACTTATAAGTATCAAAAATATCCTCAATTGATTTTGAAAATACCATCCTTCCTCTATTAATAAAGGTAATATAATCAGCTATTTTTTCCAAATCTGTTGTCAAGTGAGTAGAAAAGAATATAGACTTGTTTTCATTCTGAATAATATTATATAAAATATCTAATAATTCTCTTCTAACAATTGGGTCTAAACCTGCTGTAGGCTCATCCAAAATTATAAAATCTGCATCGTGGCTTAAGGCAAGACTTAGGGAGAATTTCATCTTCATTCCCTTAGACAAATCTTTGATATCCATACTAGCACTTAAATTGAATTGATCTAAGTATTTATTGAACTGATCATCATTCCATTTGCTGTAAAATGGTGCTACAATATCCTTCATTTCTTTAATGGTCATATTCTCATAATAATACATATCATCGTAAACAAATCCAATCCTATCCTTGATTTCCTTTTCAAATTTAATATTATCTTTTCCAAATATATTAATTTCTCCAGAATCCTTTCTCAAAAGATTCATTATCAATTTAATAGTAGTAGTCTTACCAGATCCATTTGGACCTATAAAACCCATTATATAGCCTGGTTCCAACTTAAAAGATATATCCTTAAGCTGAAATGCATCAAATTTTCTAGATAAATTATTTACCTCTAAAGAATATTCCATATTTATGCCTCCTCAAATAGTATCTTTAACATTTGATTGATATCTTTGAATGTAAATCCTAATAACTTGCTCTCTTCAACTATTTCATTCAATTTTTCCTCAATAATCTTTATCTTTTGCTCTTTAATCAATTCGGTATTTTGGGGAGCAACGTAGGATCCCTTCCCTGCTACTGTTTTTAAAAATCCCTCTTTTTCTAGTTCATCATAGGCACGTTTTGTAGTTATAACAGAGATTTGCAAATCCTTTGCCAAGCCTCTTATAGAAGGAAGAAGGTCTCCTTCCTTTAAATCACCCTTTATGATAAGACCTTTTACTTGATTTCTAATCTGCTCATAAATTGGTTCATTAGATAAATTGGAAATTAAAATTCTCATAGGATTTTCCTTTCTTTTCTTCCTTCAACTGTTCATGTGATATATATACAGTATATTCAGATATGAAAACAATGTCAAGGAATTTATCCAATTAAATAAAGGATAATTCCACAAAGA
The DNA here is from genome assembly GCA_964644495.1 of uncultured Tissierella sp. Classification (GTDB taxonomy): domain Bacteria; phylum Bacillota; class Clostridia; order Tissierellales; family Tissierellaceae; genus JAAYTL01. The sequence goes on along the minus strand of CAZXWU010000028.1, from coordinate 3,909 downwards.
ATTATCCTTTATTATTCATCCTTATATATATTTTTTTATTGACCAAATATTATTCTACTTATATCATCAAAGTCTTCCCATTCTATACATTCTATATTGTTTTTATTGCAATATTTAAGGAGTCCATCCTTAGCAAAAACTATTTCAGCTTTACCAGCTACTGCCCTATCTGTAATCCCGTCTCCTATAAATATTACTTTGTCCCTATCTTTTTTATATCTCTCATAATGGATAACTTTACAATTACCACATGATCCAATATCACAACAATCATCTAAATTATGATAATAATCTATGGTAACATTATCTCCATCAAAATTAAGTCGATTGGCATATACATCTATATCATCTATGCCATACTTCTTTAAAAAAGGTAGAATCCCATTTTCAAAGCCACCGCTTACAACAGCCATAGGAATATCATATGACTTTGCCTTCTTGTAAAAATCGTAAAATCCTTTTTCAAGCTCAACTTCATTCAATATAAATTCTAGGTATTCTTCCTCTGTGATATTTATCTCATTAAAAAGCATAGTAAAAAACTCCATAAAATTTAGGTCCTCTTCCCTGGAACTGATCTCAGCTACTCGATTATTTAAATGTTTTTCAACAAGTAGATCATTGGAGTCTTTTTTACTTATGCTTCCATCAAAATCTATCAGTATGCTTATATCTCCTACATTATAATCTGTCAAATTAAGTCACCCTTCTTTTGATTTCATTCCTAATAAATAATAGATGTAAAGACAAAATAAAGTACTATTAGGGTTATTATTAACGAAAGAATAAACTTTCTATATCCTTTATATAAATCTAAAGTATTAATGCCTAAAGTCTCACATGTAAATAATTGACAAAGATGCAATGGAGAAAAGAAATAGCCTATAAAACCCCATACAAATGCGAAATGTGTATATAATATCAATTGGTTGTTAGATATTGCTAGCTGACTTAATATTGGTAAAACTACTCCCAATGATGAATAAGAAAGTCCAGTCGTTATACCAAAGAATAGAGAAGAAGTAATTATCCCTATCATTATAGTATCAGTATTTCCAAAGACCTCAAGAAAGAAACTATTTAGATAATCCATTCTTGACATTATGTTTTGAATCATATATACAGCTATAATTGACAATAAAACCTTAGCATTAAAGGCCTTTACTATATCCTTTAGAAAGTCCCCACTAGGATTTAATAGATATACAGCTGCGAAATTTGCCAATAAGCCAATATAAAAAGGAACTTGAAAGAAAAGGTTTAAAATTACTGCAATATATATTGGTGACGTATATTTCAATAAATTAATCACATCTGGCAATATGGGTTCAGTGGATTCTATCTCCACTTTTTCTATCTTCCTTATATATAAAAAGTAGCCTATAAGAATATAGATCGCAATAAATATAAGATTGAATCCAATTACACTATATATAGATATTTGTGGCACTAACAAGGCTGTAATTAATAGTCCAGTAGAATATGGCATAAAATGCATAGGTATATGCCTATAGACTAGATTAATGATCCCCCTATTTGTTTTTGAAATATTGTGGTCTTCTCCTATACTATCGACAAAGGGTGCTGAGATAATAGCTCCTCCTGGTACTACCAATAGTCCAACAAGAAATGGAACAAACATGATTATTATCCTAACATTTTTGACCACTTTTGTTAGGCTATCTACAACTTTATCAATAAATCTATATTGCTTTAATAAGACACCTAAGATACCTACTTGGACAATTATTATATACTGCTTAATCCGTTCTATATCAGTCAAGGTCTCAACTACAACCTGGAAAAAGGTGACTATACCTAATCCACTTAATATAGTCAAGACAAATGCACACACCCATATAGCCCAACCGATGGATATTTTTTTCCTAGTCAACAAGGGTATGGTGAAAAATGATAATATAACGGCTAAAAACTCGTTCATAAGTTCACCTCTAATTGTAAGATTGGTAATCATTAATGCACATTAAATGATGCTCCTCCAATAAACTCCCTTAGCAATGAATTAGTTGGTATATTCCCTTCCTCAGTTATATCTATAAAGTAATCTAAAAATCTTAAGAGCTTTCTAGCTTCACTATAATAAATACTAGTATTATCTATCTCCTGCAATAAAGGTACAATATATTTTTTTAATACAGACATCTCATATACTAAAAATGAATTAAATATAACGTCCGCTTGCTCTTGATAAGGGAAAATATTTTTTTCCTCACCTGCTCTTACTCCACCCCATAATTCAAAAGTTCGGACAGGATCATTTCCCCTAAATTTTACATCTCTTATCATTCTTCGTATGAGCCTAGTATCAGTTGTAGCTATACGATTATGTGAATCAAGATTTAATTGTGTAAGTGCAGAGATATATATTTTAAATTTATGCTTCTCTGGTATCTCATATGTTAGCTTAGGATTAAGTCCATGGATACCTTCAATAATTATAGGATGGTTATCATCTACAGTTATAATTTTTCCTGACTTCTCACGTTTTCCCGTTATAAAATTGAATTTAGGTAATTCAACACTTTGACCCTCTATCAGCTTTAGTAAATCCATATTTAATAATTCTAATTCTACTGCTTCTAGAGCTTCAAAATCATAAGTTCCATCAGGATTCAATGGAGTGTCTTCCCTGTTGACAAAATAATCATCTAGAGAGATTGCTATAGGCTTCTTACCATTAACCTGAAGTTGTATTGATAGTCTTTGGGCAAAGGTAGTCTTGCCTGATGATGAAGGTCCTGCTATCAATATAATATTATTATCATTGTTGTTGCAAAACTCATCTGCTATTTGACTAATTTTCTTTTCATGTAAGGCTTCTGATACCTTTATTGCCTCACCTATTTCCCCACTTTTAATCTTCTCATTTAATGATCCTACATGTGCCAAGTCCAATATTTGAAGCCATCTACTTGATTCTTCGAATACTTGGGCAAGTTTTTTTGGCTCTATAAAATTATCTATATTATAGTTATTCTTTTTACTTGGAAATAAAATCAAAGCCCCTGGATAGTAGTATTTTAGTTTAAAATCATCTATATAAGCTGTAGATGGGGCTAAATATCCATGGTAAAAGTCAAGATGATTATTAATTGTGTATACACTTACCTTGTCTTTTTCAATAGAATTAAAGAGTCTTACCTTGTCTATATAACCATATTGTCTAAATAATTCAATAGCGTCAGCTTTGTCAAATTCCTTTCTTTCTATTTCATAATCTTGGCTGATTATCTCACGCATTTTCTTTTCTATTCCTTTAAGTTGTGTGAATCTAATAGAATATGGCTTGTCCAATTTAACATACAAGCCTGGCCCTAGAAAATGTTCTATACTAACATTAGCCTCTGGATATAATTCTTTACATGCCATGATAAAAATAGCTGATATTGTCTTAGTGTATATTCTATAGCCGTCTACATCCCTATTATCTAAGAAAAGTACTTCCATACCACTTTTAACCCTTGTATTAAGGTTGAAAATTTGATTGTCTATTCTAGCACCTAGATACCTTTTATAATTATCCTTGTACACTTTCTTGGATAATTCTAATAAAGTAATCTCATTATCTAAATCAATATCCCCATGCCCAATAACCTTTACTTGAACTGTCATCTAGTATCATCCCCTTTATTAGTAGAAAAATATCCTCATCCTATTTACTCTTATATAAAGACTACCACACTAATTGATGGCCTTCAAGAAAAACTATAGTTTGATAGACTTCTTGTCACAATTAAAAGCAACTATAAACTTCATATAACGTTTCTATACCACATAAAAGGTTTGCAAATATCTTAGTAACTAAATTGTACGTTTATGATATGAACTTGCTTAAGTTCAATCGTTAAATATCTAAGAAAGTTTTTCTTGTTTTCTGCAACTAATTTT
>CAZXWU010000027.1:0-14272 GCA_964644495.1 uncultured Tissierella sp. | reverse complement strand
TCAATGGATTTTTCAAGCCAATATAAATCCCAATCAAAAGACCCATCTTTAAAAACCCCATGACTTTCAGCAATATAATATAAATCTGCTTCAGGAGCAACTCCAACATTTTTCCCAACTGCAATAGATGCAACTGCAGCTCCATGCATTAGTGCAAAATCTGAATTTTCATGTATTTCCTCATATAGTTTGACCCTATCCTTGTATTCTATATGATCCACTAGGAGGGGTTGATCTATTATAGCAATACCCACTCCCTCTCCAGTAATCCCCTTTTCATGAAGATCCCTAATCCCCAGGCCAGGATCCATCCCATAGCTTCTGATTTTTTTAAGATCATATTCTTTTGGTAGACTGTCTGGCCATTTTGTATCATCATCAAAATCAGATACCAATAAATAATCTAATTCATTGAAAAGATCAATATTGCTTACATCTTTACTTCGCAAATCATGAACAAATTCAGTTCCGTCTTTTACTGGCAATTCTTCTAGTTTTGAGCCAAAGTATTTTGTATAGTCATCGGCCATTGGTTTTTTTACAATTCCTATAGTTCCTTCAGGAGAAAGAGTGGTCTTGTATCCATCTTCATATTCTATAATTCGATTGCCTTCATAGCTAGTATATTCTTTTAAAATCTTCTCATATGTATTATCTAATGTTATATCAATGTCCTTAATATTTGATGCTTCTACATCTTCAATATTTGTTTCCTCCGTTTTATTTATTTCTGATAACTCTCCACCATTGTTATTATTAGATATAGAACTACATGCTGTAAATAAAAATAAAAAAGGTAAAATCACTAATATTTTTTTCACCTAATTACCCCCCGTTTGAAATATCATTGCATCCCTGGTTGTCGCATTATAAAAATGCTAATTCGGGACCCGTCCCCGATTTAGCAGGGTTAATTGTCTCTAATCCCTAAACACCATCTCAAGCCTCACTTCTTTTTTGTTTACATCATCATTGCTGTAACAACTTAAATCAAGCCCATTTATTTTAAATCCATTCTTTAAATAAAAGCTTATAGCTTTTGAATTGCAACTTTGAGTCTCAAGGATTACTTCCCTTAGTCCATAACTTTTAGCCATCGTCTTTGCTTTGTTTATCAGTATAGATCCATAGCCTAAATCTCTATATTCATCTAAAATCAATAATTCAGTGATTCTTAGTCTGTTGCTCCAAGATTCTCTATCAACTTCTAAATAGCCTAACGTTTCCCCACCTTTACTAAGTTTATACGCTGAGGGATTTTCAAGCCAATCCTGATATAGTTTTCCAGTAAAGTTTTTTGATACTTCTTCTTTAAATGGCTTTTTTATTAGTCTAACAGAAAATAACCTACTATTATCAAATTCGATATCATAGTAATAATTAGTTGTATAATTAAATTCTAAAAGATAGTCTTTAAATTCCGATTTTCCCAATAATATGATTTCCATATTATTTATTCACCGTCCTCTATATCTACTTCATAGTTTCCTTAAATCATTAATATACCAATTTGGTATATAGGTGTTAAATCCATCATACCAATAATATACATTGTTAGTTATTCTTAGCATCGTATTCACCTCTTCTTTCCCAAAGGGTATAGCCCAAGGGATTGATGATAATTGGTTATTTGCTATGTATAACGCCAATAATCTAAAAAACAAATCTGGAACTTGATGGTTAAAATATCCATTAATGTATCCAGAAGCAAACACCGGACTTGTTTCAACACAAAAAGTAATACGATTAAATTCTTCCCATGGGTCTCCGTAATCAAGCCTATTAAAGTCTATTACTCCTAATTCTGATTCTGGAGTTATTATCATATTGCCGACATGATAATCACCATGATGTAGAGTTTGTGGTCTATTCTCTAGAAGTTGACGATTATCTTCTATATAAGAAATAAATCTGTCATCACCTGGAAATTTTATATCACATGCATTGTAGTTAGCCATCTTTACATCAATTTTATGATTGAATCGTTCTGCCCAATTTAATATATTTTGTGGAGCAGAGATACTATGAATTTTATTTAGTAATTCGCCTGCCTTAACCCCTAGGCCATATTGTTTATCTATACTTAGATTTGGTAATATAGATTCTGCATCTTTACCATTTATCCATGTAAAAAGTATATAAACTAAATTACCATCATTACAAACACCAAAATCAACTGGTCGTGACATTAATATATCCATATATGCAAGCAGTTTTAATTCTTCAAATTCACTTTTCTTCTTCTCATATTGAGATATATCTGTAGTTCTAAGTAATAGCTCTTTTCCTTCTATAGTTTTAATATAATATTTCTTATCACTTGACCATCCCTTGTTAATGGCTTGGATAGTATTCCAATTATTATAACCTGCGATATCATTCATATGGATCTCCTTAAAATTATTTCTCTTATTATAAAGAGAGTCTCAAAATATAACTTCTTTCCTAAGTTAATATTCTACTTTCCTTATGAAACTCCTTCTTTTTGAATAAATAAAAAAATAAATAAATAAAAGGGCCTAAGCCCTTTGTAATTTATAAACTAATAAATACTGTACTATTAGATTAAGGTTTTAATATTTCATTCCATTCCACTATTCTTTTATGATTTCCACTAATGTTATCAAAAGTAACATTATCGAATCTACTTAATTCTTCTCTTACTTTCTTTGACATCATTTGGACATCTTTATTTTTTGTCGCTGAAGTACCCCTTATGCTTTCATACAATGAACCATCATTAATAACAAGGATAATTTCATCACTTCTATGTTCTTCTAGTCTCTTTAATAATTCTAAAGTAGCCACATGCCCAACTATTGCTGGTTTCATATAATCCATAATTATAGAATCAGAATATATCTCTTCCTCATCCTTATAAATACGAAATCTGATTTCTATAGGTTCACCTTCGTAAGGTGTAGATATCCATGTTAAATAGGCCTTTATCATATTGTATAACCTCCAAAATATTATTGTATATTTTTTACCCTTCCAACAAGTCCACTTTCGAGTAAAACCTTTATACCATGAGGATGTGTCGGAGAATTTGTAAGAATTCTCTTAACTATACCCTTGGTGAGAATACCACTAGCTTGGTCTTGCTTTTGAACTACCATTACAGTATCACCAATACTAATATTACTTCTTTTTGTCCCATCCATTATTAGATCAATCCTTTTTATTATTATATTCCTAAACATATCTAGATCTTCATTATCAATTAATCATATACTAAGTATATCCATTTTTACTAAAGATAGATAGTAAAAGATACATTATGATAAGAAAGGGAATTTTTTAGTTTGTATACTTACTTCCTTCTCTGACACTAAGTTTGAGTTATTTTTAATAAAGTCTCCCACCATGGGTTCTGCTTGTTCTTCATTCCTGTTGTTATAAAAAATATCAAAGATATCCATTAGTTATCCCCTTTCTATAACTCTTCCATATTATATTTTTTATGAAAGTCATTGTATTTTTCCTTGTTTAACTTGAAGGTTAAGCCATCATATAACTGACCCCTAATAGTACTATATTCCTTGATCCTATTACATTCCTCAAAACCTAGTTTCTTCATCAGACCTATAACCCTTCCATTTCCAGACCAAGTTTGAGTATATATATCTTCTATTCCATTGCTTAGCAGGTAGTGAATAAATAGGTCCCAGGAAGCAGTTGCATATCCTTTGCGTCTTGAAGATATGTCTGGTATATCAATTCCTATGGCGCAGTGGCCAGGTCCTATGGTATATCTATAATTATCATCAATATTATAAGAATTCATCCAGCCTATATGCTTTCTGCTTTCATCCTTGATACATATTTGGAAACTTCGTCGCATTCTATTTTCATCTTTTCTCTTATCCTCAGCCAGCCTTTTTAAGCTTTCAATACGATAACCAATTGAGTCAAACACTTCACCTTCGCGATATTCCCAAGGGGCATCCCATAATTTCCATTCCGTTTCTACAGTTTCCCAATATATTCTATCATCTATATCTGACTCTATAAAGTCTCTTAGTATAACCTTATGGTTTCTGATTTCCATCTTTAATCACTCTCCCATAATATATTATTACCCAATTATAGACTTTTCTTTACCTTATCTTAGCTGTAAAAATAATTTAAATATGCTTTTATAGGGTTACTTAGGATACTTATTCTATATCGAATTATGATAATCCTGCTTCTCCACATTAAAAAAAACTAGAGATTTATCTAATCTTCTAGTTTCCAATATCTAGGACTCTTTAATTAACTTAGTGGTTGTTATCTTACCATCCACCCTATTTAATGTCTTAACTTTTAATGTTGGGTTCTCTACTCCAAATTCTTCAAAAATTGATTCTAGAGTCTTAAACTCTTTTCTTTTAATAACGACCTCAATTTGGAATCTTTTTTCTTCGTTATTTCCCCCAACAATAAAATTATTTACTGTATAGCCTGTTTCCCTAAGCCTTTTAGATATTTGGTAGACCTTATCTTTATTATTTAAGAATATATCCACCTCTAATATACCTAATGCTAATCTGTCTTCTATCTTTCCACCAATGTAAGTGCCTGCTGTTCTCCCTAGAGCATATGCTATGGTGAATTGGATTCCATCCCCGCTTGCCACCTTGCTAATGGTTGTAGCAAAGATCATAGCGTCTGCAAATACCAATAGATATACTGGGTTCATTATCTTTTTAGACATTAAAATTGTCTTTAATGTTGCCAGAACATTTGTAAAAGCTGTTACTAAAAACAATCCAAAAAGTGCTATCATAATATTTGTGTTCAAAAACATCATCTCCTTCTATTTCTATATACACTAAAAAACTACCATACATATTGTATGATAGTTAGTTAATAATTAGTCTCTTTTTATTTAAATGATTTATATTAAAGTTTATGATTGAATAAATCTGATGGCCCTAGGCCTATAAAAATAAAATCACAAGATTTTCAAAAAGCATTTCAAATTCAATAAGAAATTTCTATTATTAGTCTAACTTAATTATTATAGCATACAAGTAGATGATATGCAAATAAAAAATGGACATAAGCATTTTCCCAGCTTGTAATGTCTCGAGTCAAACCTTAATACTATGAGGATATGTCGGGGAATTGGCGACAAGTAGAACTGTCCCACTTGTCGCACTTATTCTATTAGAATGAATAGACTTTCACGTCCCCTTTGTTCTTCTCACTCATTCTACTGATATTCTTCCTTTTGTAGCTTTATAAATACTTCTTTTGATGTTTTGTTTCTTGTGAATAGACTTTTATATAATTCACTTATAATAAGTGGTATTAAGGCAAAGCTGAATATACCACCCCATTCTATAAGGCTTAATGAAACGGTATAAAATACTGGCTGTAAAAATGGTATATATATTACCCCTAACATTAGAAGAAAGGATAAAGAAGTTGCATATATCATAGTTGGATTTGAGAGTATCCCTATTTCAATCAAAAGATGTCTTTCAGACCTACTTGAATATGCTCTGAATAGTTCCGCTAAAATCAGTGTGGCAAAGGTAATCGTCCTGGCCTTTATCAAAGAATCAGGAAAAGCCTTTAGTGCCCAAATATATGCAAAAAGTGTTGCTGCAGAAATAGCTATACTTTGAACGATTATATCTACTGTCATAGTCCTATCTATTATAGGTGAAGCTGGATCCTTAGGTTTTAGTTTCATTATATCTTCTTCACCCTTTTCTACCCCTAGGGCTAAAGCTGGGAAACTATCTGTGACTAGATTAAGCCATAGTAGCTGTATAGGTAACAATGGTATTGGCAAATTGAACAATATACTGAAAAAGACTATGATTATCTCTCCAATATTACAAGATAATAGGAAGAAGACAAATTTCCTAATATTGCTATAAATTACCCTCCCTTCCTCTACTGCAGCTACTATGCTGGCAAAGTTATCATCTGTTAAGATTACTTCAGCAGTGTTTTTCGCAACATCTGTACCTGTGATCCCCATGGAGATACCTATGTCTGCTTTCTTCAATGCTAAGGAATCATTAACCCCATCTCCTGTCATGGCTACTATTTCACCATTTGCTTTAAGGGCTGAGACTATTCTCACCTTATGCTCTGGAGATACTCTAGCATAGACAGATGTATTTTTAACTACCTCTTTTAATTCTCTATCTGAAATTTTATCTAATTCTTCACCTACTACTACTTCATCTACAGACTTAGCAATACCTAGTTCCTTACTTATAGCAAAAGCTGTTTCCTTGTAGTCTCCTGTTATCATGATAGGTTTAATACCAGCTTGCCTACATTTGACTATAGCATCCCTTGCTTCTGGCCTTGATGGGTCTATCATTCCTACCAAGCCTACAAATATCATATCATTTTCAATATTTTTAGTAGATAAGTCTCGAGGAAGCCTATCAAAGTCTCTATAGGATAAGGCTAATACCCTAAGAGCTTCCTTAGCAAATGAATTGTTCATATCTAAGATTCTTTGCCTTGTCCTATTATCAAGGGTCCTGGCCTCACCATTGATACAAATATGTGAACATTTTTTGATGATCAGATCTGGAGCTCCCTTTGTGAATGATACTACTTTACCTTTTATATAATTTTTATGAAAGGTGGTCATCATCTTTCTATCAGAATCAAATGGGATTTCTTCTATCCTAGGATATTGGTCATTGGTATCTTTTTTTAATATTTTTCCCTTATGAGCCAGTGTAACCAATGCTCCTTCAGTTGGATCTCCAACTACTCTAGTAAGGCCATTGACAGTAGATATATCCGCATCATTGGCCAAGAGGCCAATAGTCAATAGTTTATTTAAATCCTGGACCTTATTTTCATCAATTAGTCTGCCATCTTTTTTGAATTCTCCTTTAGGGTCATAGCCTACGCCCGATACACTATAGATAGTATTCCCTGTAAATACCTTAACAACTGTCATCTCATTTTGGGTAAGTGTCCCTGTTTTGTCCGAACATATAGTAGTTATACTTCCCAGAGTTTCAACAGCTAATAGTTTTTTAACAATAGCATGTCTTTTTACCATTTTATTCATTCCCAAGGCCAATACTATGGTTACTATGGCAGGTAAGCCTTCAGGAATAGCTGCAACTGCTAAGGAAATTGCAACCATGAACATATCCATTATTTCTCTACCTTGGAGTATTCCTACAGCAAATACAAGAATACATACTATTATAGTAATTATGCCTAAATATTTGCCTAGATCATTTAACCTCTTCTGTAGGGGTGTCAATTCATCATCGTAGGATTGAATTTGGGTGGCTATTTTACCTATCTCTGTATTGTGTCCAGTCTCTACTACAACCCCTTTAGCTCGACCATATGTAACAACAGTCCCCATATAGCCCATGTTTTGTCTATCTCCTAAAGATGTGAAATCATCAAAAACCTTGTTACTATACTTTTCTACTGGAAGTGATTCACCGCTTATAGATGCTTCATCAATTTTAAGATTTGAGCTTTCAACCAGTCTTATATCAGCTGGAACTATATCCCCAGCTTCGAGTACTAGTAGGTCTCCTGGAACTAAATTACTAGTGGAGATTACATCTAAATGCCCTTCTCTAATTACCTTTGTAGTAGGTGAAGTCATCTTTTGAAGAGCTTCAAGAGCCTTCTCTGCCTTACCTTCTTGATAAATTCCTAAAAAAGCATTTATTGCTACAATGGATAAAATTACAATAGAATCTCTGCCTTCACCTATAAAAATTGAAATCAGAGCTGCAGCTATTAAAATAAGTACAAGAAAATCTGAGAATTGCCTTAATAGCTTAGTTAAAAAACTTTCCTTTGCTTTTTCCTTTAGCTCATTAGTTCCATACTTTATTAATCTTCTTTGGACTTCTCTATCTGTTAAGCCTTTACTTATGCTTGTCCCCAAGCTCTTAACAACTTCTGCCTTGCCCTGTTTATACCAGTTCATAGTATACCCCCTCTTCCATAGTTGACATATGGTTGTCCTTATATATTTATATAGGATATACTCAGCTTTTATACCAAACTTATTAAAAAAGACCAACTATTCTATTAATCTAAAGAATAATTGGTCTACAGGTTTGTATCTTTATTATATTGTAACTGACTTATTTTTTCCGCTTCCCATATGAATTAAAGACTCTAACTCATCCTTAGTCTCCATTAATGAATTAAGTATAAGACTTTGATATGTATCATCAAATTTAGATATAGGAACAGTTATACTAATAGATGTTACTATATTATCCTTGTCCATTATGGGAACTCCAATACATGCTGCCATTAAGGAAACCTCACCATACTCTTTAGAATAACCTCTTTCCCTTACCTTAGATATTTCTTCAACTAATTCATCTACTGTTGCTATGGTGTTTGGAGTAAATTGTTGTATAAATTTACCTTCGTATAACTGCCTCAATTCATCATCACTATAGCCTGATAAAAGGGATTTACCAATTGCCGTTGCATGAGCTGGTAAGGTCATGCCAATATTATTAACTATTGAAACCTTATCACTTCCTTCATGCTTACTTATATAGGTTATATCCGTATTAACAAGAATAGCAGCATGAACTGTCTCTCCAACTTTACGTGATAATTTCACACATGCAGCATCAATTACATTCAAAATATCAATGCTAGCAATACACTTATAACTTAACTGAATAAAATTAAAACCAAGGCTATAAACCTTATGGACATCATCATAATCAGCAGCCTTAAGGTCAACTAATTCATTCATAATACCATGAAGTGAAGACTTAGGTATACCAGACATCTTTTGTATCTCTGAAAATTTCATATTTTTGTTCTCTGAAAGTAAATCCAAAATATAAAAGATTCTTTCTGAATTTCTTTTCAATCCTCTACTCATCTCTACAACTAACCCCATTTTTAAAATTATTTAGATATATTTATTGACCTTAATTATATATGGAAGGGAGTCAATTGTCAATTTTGTCCACATAAACTAAAATTCTGAATCTCTAATCCTATCTGGATCCACTTCATTTAACAATCTCAATTCTTCTTCGGATGGTTCTTCCATAAATACTAATGAATCAAATTTTATCTCAAATTCCGTATTCTCCTTGACTTCTTCCAATGAAGATAAAGGCGATATTTCTTTTAACCACAATTCATCTCCTACTTTTTCAAATGTACAAAGAGGAGTAAATACATATTTTACATTACCCTGAGTAGTAACAAAGTCAACCTTATTTACTAAAGATCTGCTATCATGCTTAGTTCTCCATATGAAACCTCTCTTGCAATTTGGTACCAATACTGCAGATCCTGCCCCACCAGGTAGTTTTACTTTTGGCTTGTGATATTCACCGATAACACTATTATTCAATCTAGCATTTTTATCGATTTGAACTCCACTTAAAAATGCAACATCTAATTCACCACGTGCTGCAAGATCAAATATATCAGTTAAACCGAAGATGCTTCTTGTTCCATTGTAAAGATTATATGCATCAGTGGATATTTCAAGCCCTTTTGGATCTATATCAACTCCACCAGTAATATTTACATAAACTAAATCATCACCATACAACTTTTTAGCCAATAAAATACCTACCATTGGCAAGGGTGAAGCAACTCCATGAAATGCATTTTTTGCTCCTTTTAATGCTCTGGCTATAGTTATAGCCATCATATCTGATACTGTATAATTCATGACTATCCCTCCAAAGATTTATTAATATAAGTTATTACATCCTCAGACTTTAATGATTTGAAGGTGTTCACTTCATCCTTATCAATATCATAATATTCCGGGCATGCACCAGGCCTTGCACCATTTGGCAACTCTACTACATAATCTACTACAGCAGAGCTGATTTCAACCATTTCAGGATTTTTAGAGAAATCTTCACCATCTACTAACTTCTCACAAGTTATTACAACTTTTTTTGCACTCTTTGCTATTATGTTATCCTCATACTTAGGACCAATAATTCTAGCATTCCCATACTTATCTGCTTCTTGTACGTGAATATATGCAACATCAGGTCTAATAGCCTGAATAGCAATAACTTCCTCCCCAGTATAAGGGTCTTCAACGAACTTAAAACCAACTGCATCGATAAGGTCACTACCTGTTAATCCTCGAACCGGTAAAAATGGAACTCCATATGCACCAGCTCTTAAAGCGGTAATAACAGTATAGCACGCATTTTCAAAAACTTTTATCTCACCAGACTCTACACCTTTTCTGAAGTATCTACAAAGGCCAAATTCTGTTTCATAGCCCACAAAACCTGCTGTAACCCTATCAACAGATTTACTAGCACTTAATAAATCAACTTCATAAGCTACGGCTGTCTTAACTAAGTGCAGATTCTTTTTGTTTTGTAATACTATTTCCTTTGCCACTCTATTTGGACTTCTATGAAGTACATTTCCTCCAAACGCTATGGTGTCACCATCATTGATTAATTCAACACTTTCCTTCAGAGAAATTATTTTTGACATCTTATCTCTCCTTTCATTTTGCCACACTAGCAGCAGTATTTATAGCATCCCACACATAAGCAAATGGTGGTGCATAACCTAAGTCTAAATATGCCACTTCGTCAGTAGTCATCTCATTCCAAATACAAGTAGCTAATATACCTGTTCTTAGAGCCACTCCTTGTTGACCTACTAATTGAGCACCTAAAATCTTCTTATTTTTATCATATACCAATTTAATACTTATATCTGTTGAGTTTGGATAATAAGGCGCATGGCTTATGCTTGTTACAAAGACAGTGTCATATTCAATATTCTCTGCCTTAGCTTGTTTTTCAGAGATACCACTACTACCGATCTCAAGACCTAATATCTTTGCAACAGAAGTACCTAATACACCCTTGAAGTCAATCTCTTTGCCGCTGATTAACTCTCCTACAAGTTTACCTTGTTTGTTTGCATTTGTCCCTAAAGCTATATATACATTTTTATCTAATACCTTGTGATGTACTGTTGCACAGTCGCCTGCTGCATATACATCTTCGATATTTGTTTCCATTTTCTTATTTACTACAATGGCACCATTTCTTAATTTTTCTAATTTATCATTAGCAAATGAAGTATTAGGTCTAACACCTACACTCATTATAACCAAATCAGCTTGATATTCAGCCTTATCAGTTGCTACACCAGTAACTTGTCCATTTTCTCCAAGTATTTTTGTAACTCCTTCTGAAACGTGTATATCTATACCTTCTTCAACAAGGTATTTATGGACAACATTAGTAATCTCTTCATCAAAATTTGGTAAAATCTTATCCATCATTTCTATGACTCTAACATTCATTCCCATTACTTTAAATGTCTCAACTAATTCCATACCAATATACCCAGCACCTACTATTACTACGTTCTTTTTGCCTTTAGCTGCAGCTTTAATTCTATTAGCATCTTCTATAGTCTTTAGTAGAAATACATTTTCAAGATCTTTACCTTCTAGGTTTGGAATTATAGGTGAAGCACCAGATGCGATTAAAAGCTTATCATAGGATTCTGTGTATTCCTCATCTTTTACTAGATCCTTAACCTTAACAGTCTTATTATCGTAATCTATATCTATAACTTCAGTCTTTATCCTTAAATCAATACCAGACTTTCTGAATTGTTCAGCTGATCTAATACGTAGTAAATCTTCATCTTTATTTACATCAGAAATATAATACGGTAGCCCGCAAGCTCCATAGGATACTTCTTCTGTTTTTTCAAAAACAACTAATTCTACATCTTTTACTTCTCTGATTATCTTTGAAGCAGCACTCATACCTGCTGCTACACCACCTATTATTATAACTTTCATTATGTCACTCCTATCCTATTTCTTAGCTTTTAGTGTAACTGATCCTATTCTATCAAAACTTACATTAACATAGTCACCAGCTTCTATTGGGAATACTGGAGTAAAAGAGCCTGACAGTATAACTTCACCTTTTTTTAGGTAAGATCCAAACTCAATCATTTTATTAGCTAACCAAACAACTGCATTTATTGGGTTACCCATTACAGCTGCACCACTAGCAGTATCTATTAGTTCACCGTTTTTATATGAAGCCATACCTACAATTGATAGGTCAAGATCATCTAATTTAGTCATCTTGTCTCCTACTACTATTTTTGCGTAGGATGCACTATCTGCTACTGTATCGAATATCTTGAAATTCCAGCTATCAAATCTAGTATCAACTATCTCTAAAGCAGGCATAACTCCTTCTGTTGCACTTATTACATCCCATGGAGTAACCACTGGTCCTTTTAAGTCATCTTTTAAAATAAAAACTAGCTCAGGTTCAATCTTAGGTTCTATTAGTGTTGAAAGATCAAGTTCCTCTTTACCAATAATGAGTCCTCTATTAGTAAGTGTTCCATAATCAGGTTCAAAAACCCCTATTTGCTCTCTTATACCCTTAGAAGTTAGACCTATCTTCTTACCAATGATACTTTCTCCTCTTTCAAGCTTTAACTCTATTACTCTATCTTGAATCTTGTATGCATCTTCTATTGTTATCTCTGGGTATCTTTCGCTAAATCTTTCAATTGTAACACAAGTATCTTCTGCAACTATTAATTCCTTAGCAAGTTGATCAATCAAATTTTTATCAAACATAATCTTACCTCCATGTATAATTTAATATAAAAGTGAGATTAGTTACTAATCTCACTTTTGTATATGCTTTTTAGATTTCTAGATGAAAATATTTAATACAAATAATAATGCTAGTGAAACTATGGAAACTAAGAAACATACAAGTGTATATACCTTTAGTCCACCTTCAGTAGATAGTCCACCAACTTTAGCAGTTATCCAGAAAGCGCTATCATTTACGTGTGCTGTTGCTAATGTACCAGCAAATATTGCCATTGCTAGAATTACAGGATTTACATTTAAACTAGCTAAAGTAGGTGCAAGTAATCCTGCTGCTGTAATCATAGCAACTGTTCCTGATCCTTGAGCAGCTTTAAGCAATGCTGCAACTAACCATGCGAAAAGTAATGGATGAATGTTAACTACCTGAATTGCCTCTATTAATGCAGTACCAATTCCAACATCACCTAATACTTTACCAAGTCCTCCACCCATTCCTGTAATAAGTAAAACTGTACCTGCTTGTGATAAAGCAGTGTCAACACTCTTTGTAATTTGATCTCTATCTAATCTACCTTTGGATATTGCCAATGCAACTAAGACACCTGCAAACATAGCTACGTTCTTATCTGACAAGAATAGGATTATATCAGGAACGTTTCCTTTACCTAAAATAGCTCCTGCACTTGTACCCATTAATATCATAAGTATAGGTAAGAAGATTGGTGCCAATGCTTGCCCGAATGATGGAATCGTGCTTTCATCTTTTATAAATTCTTCTTCCATCTCTTTAATTTCTTCTGCATTTTTTTGAGCATTAGCATCTAAACATTTGTCTGTCCAGAAGCCAGGTCTTGATAGAAAAAATTTGTTATAAATACCAGTAGCTATTAAGAAGGCAGGTAATCCAATTATTAAACCCCAAAATATCATACTACCCAATTCAACACCTAATATCTCTGCTCCTGTCATAGGTCCAGGTGTAGGTGGTATAAATGTATGTGCAATACCAAGCCCAGCTACTAATGCACCAAGATAATATGCTATGGATTTATTACTTGCTTTTGAAAGTGCTTTTGCAATTGGTGTTAATACTACAAAACCAACATCATAGAATACTGGGATTGAAACTATAAATCCTGTAAGACCCATTGCCTTATCAGATCTTTTTTCACCAAACATATTGATTACACCGTTAGCGATGGATTGAACACCACCTGTATCAGCTACTAATTGACCTAGGATAACACCAAAACCAACACTGATACCAATTCCTTGCATTGTAGAACCGAATCCTGCTACAGTTGAATTGATTGTCTCAACCATACCTAACTTTGAAGCAATACCCATATACAATGCTCCAACGAACATTGAAATTACAGGGTTTTGTTTGAACCTTAAAATCATAACCAGAATTATTGCAATCGTTACTACTAAGTTTACAATTAATAATGTAGTTGATGCCATTTTTGTCTTTCTCTCCCTTTATTATGAATTTATTTTCAATGATATATAAATTAAAGCAGAGAAAACTATTAAAGCTAGAAATCCTTATGATAAATATTGAATTTAAAGTTTAATAGTTTTCACAAATCATGCTTTATTTATTAATAATAAATACTTTATTAGTCAGCTGATACTATTGCACCAAAGCTTGCAGATTTAACTTGTGCTGCATATCTAGTT
>CAZXWU010000026.1:9526-15280 GCA_964644495.1 uncultured Tissierella sp. | reverse complement strand
TTTATAGCACCGAGCCATGGAATTATTTGGAGAGACAATCCTGCACAAATAATAGAGAAATATTTAGAGTGGGCAGATGCATATCAGGAAAATCAAATCACTATAGTATATGATACTATGTGGAATGCAACAAAGAGAATGGCAGAGGCTATTTCTGATGGCATCAAATCAGTAGATAATACTGTAACGGTTAAACTATATAATGCAGCACATACTGATAAAAATGATATAATCACCCAGTTATTTAAAGCAAAAGGTGTATTATTTGGCTCATCAACTGTGAACAAAGGTATAATGAATGCAACTGGCGGATTATTAGAGATGATCAAGGGAATCGGATTTAAAAAGAAAAAAGCAGCAGCATTTGGATCCTACGGTTGGTCTGGAGAGTCAGTTAAGATAATTGAAGAAAAACTTAAGGATGCAAAATTAGAGTTAATGGAAGGCGGTCCATTAGTACTTTGGAATCCAGATGATGAAGCTATCAAAGAATGCTTCGACTTTGGTGTAAAATACGCTCAACAATTTAAAGAGTAATTAATCTAAAAAGGCCAGATAGTATCTGGCCTTTTTTAAATTAGCCTAGTTCATAATTCTCACATTATTTTCCTAAGATTGGTTAAACTACTATTGTATTTTGTTAGAATATATTTAGTAAAGGAGAAATAATATGAGTAAATATGAAACTATGGATGGAAACCAAGCTGCTGCCTATGTGGCCTATGCGTTAACAGAAGTGGCCTCCATTTTCCCAATAACTCCATCTACCCCAATGGCGGAGCTAGTAGATGAATGGTCAGCACATAGTCATAAAAACATCTTTGGCCAAGAAGTAAAGGTTGTAGAAATGCAGTCAGAAGCAGGTGCAGTAGCTGCAATGAGAGGTTCATTACAAGCTGGGTCTCTAGCATCTACATATACTGCATCACAAGGTTTATTATTAATGATTCCTAATCTATATAAAATGGCAGGAGAGCTATTGCCCGGAGTATTTCATGTTTCAGCTAGAACTATAGCATCCCATGCCTTGTCTATATATGGTGATCATCAGGATGTCATGGCTTGTAGACAGACTGGAGTTGCAATGCTTGCTTCGGTTAACCCACAGGAATGTATGGATTTAGGTGTAATTGCACACCTTTCAGCAATTAAATCAAGACTTCCATTTATACATTTCTTTGATGGATTTAGAACATCCCATGAATATCAAAAAATACAACTTGTAGACTATGATTTAATAGAAGAACTGGTTGATTTTGAAGCTATAGAAGAATTTAGAAATAGAGCCTTAAGCCCTAATCACCCAGTTGCAAGGGGTACAACACAAAATCCTGATATATTCTTCCAACAAAGGGAGAGTGCCAATCCATTTTATAATGCAGTTCCAGATATAGTCCAAGATTATATGGATAAGTTTGGCGAAAAAACTGGACGTAAATATAAATTATTTGATTATTATGGTGATGAAAATGCAGAAAATATTATAGTTGCTATGGGGTCTGTATGTGATACTATATCTGAAACCATAGATTACTTAAATAGGGATGGAGAAAAGTATGGTTTAATAAAAGTACAATTATATAGGCCGTTTTCGGAGAAACATTTATTAGAAGCCTTGCCAAAAACAGCTAAAAAGATTGCTGTCCTGGATAGGACTAAGGAGCCAGGCTCAACTGGAGAGCCTTTATATCTTGATCTAGTTAAAGCACTTAAGAATATGGAGAAGCCACCTTTTATAGTTGGTGGGAGATATGGCTTGTCCTCTAAGGATACAAGGCCATCTCAAATTATTGCTGTATTTAACAATCTTAAGAAAGAAAATCCATTAGATGGATTTACCATAGGTATAGTTGATGATGTAACCCACCTATCACTTCCGGAGGAGGATATTGTAGATACAACCCCCGAGGGAACAGTTCAATGTAGAATATGGGGTCTTGGATCTGATGGTACAGTTGGTGCAAATAAAACAGCCATAAGTATTATAGGGGACAAAACAGATAAATATGTTCAAGGATATTTCTCATATGACAGTAAAAAATCAGGTGGAACCACTGTTTCTCACCTAAAATTTGGTGATAAGCCATTAAGGTCACCATATCTAGTCTATGACGCTGATTATGTAGCTTGCCACAATAGTTCCTTTGTATATAAACTAGACCTCTTAAAGGGACTTAAAAAAGGTGGCACATTTGTACTGAACTGTCCCTGGGAAATTGATGAATTAGACGAAAGAATACCTGCCTCCATTAAAAACTATATAGGGCAAAATAATATAAAATTCTATATTATTGACGCTATGAGCATAGCCTCTGAGGTTGGACTTGGAAACAGAATCAATATGGTTATGCAGTCAGTATTCTTTAAACTTGCTGACATAATCCCTATAGACCAAGCCTTAGAATATCTAAAGGAAAATGTAGAAAAGCTTTATGGCAGAAAAGGTAAAGATATTGTAGAAAAGAATAATAAGGCCATTGATAATGCAATAAGTGGCTTAATCGAAGTTGAGGTGCCATCTTCTTGGGCTGATGATAAGGATGATAAAGGTGAAGTGAAGGAAGTCCCAGATTTTATCAAAGATATTGAAAGGCCAATGGCTAGGCATGAGGGTGATGAGTTACCTGTAAGTGCTTTTGTTGGAATGGAAGATGGAACATTCCCATTGGGTGTAACAGCTTATGAGAAAAGAGGTATAGCACCTTTAATTCCAGAATGGATAATAGATAGGTGTATACAATGTGGTAGATGTTCTTATGTCTGCCCACATGCAACTATTAGGTTAATGCTTTTAGATGAAGAAGAGGTCAGTAGAAAACCAGAAAGCTTTGAAACTAAACAAGCAACTGGAAAAACTTTTGCACAGTATCAAATAAGGGTACAGGTGTCTCCGCTGGACTGTACTGGATGTGGAAACTGTGCTGATGTCTGCCCTGCAAAAGGCAAGGCTTTAGTTATGCAAGCTGCAGACCAAGAAACTGATGCACAATCAGATAACTGGGAGTTTGCTATGACTCTTACCGAAAAAGAGGTAGGGGGCAAGTATACACTAAGGGGTAGCCAATTTAAAAGACCCCTATTGGAATTCAATGGAGCATGTCCAGGGTGTGGAGAAACCCCTTATATAAAACTATTGACTCAACTATATGGAGATAGAATGATGATTTCAAATGCCACTGGTTGCTCATCAATATGGGGAGGGTCCGCACCGTCGATTGCATATAGCACTACTGCTGATGGCAAAGGGCCTGCATGGATTAACCCATTATTTGAAGATGCTGCAGAGTTTGGATATGGGATGCTCCTTGGAGTAGAACAGTCAAGGGCAAAACTTGTGGATTATTTTAATCAAACTTTGGAAGCTGATTTAGATGATAGTCTAAAGGCTGCAATTAAGGAATGGTTGGATTATAAAGATGATGGAGAAAGATCTAAAGATATTTCAGAAAAATTGTTGGATATATTGGAAAACCATAGAGACAAATCTAATCCAATAATTAAGAAGATATTGGATAATAAAGATTTCTTAATAAAAAGATCAGTTTGGTCTATCGGTGGAGATGGTTGGGCATATGATATAGGCTATGGTGGCTTGGATCATGTAGTAGCATCAGGAGATGATATCAATATCTTTGTAATGGATACAGAGATATATTCAAATACAGGTGGGCAGGCTTCAAAGGCAACACCTAAATCAAGTGTTGCCAAGTTAGCAGCAGGTGGTAAAAGGACTAAAAAGAAAGACTTGGGACTTATGGCTATAGCCTATGATTATATATATGTTGCTCAAATAGCCATGGGTGCTGATATGAATCAAACTATGAAAGCCATAAAAGAAGCGGAAAGCTACCCTGGGCCATCTATTATAATTGCCTATTCCCCATGTATAAGTCATGGTATAAGGACTGGGATGGGAACTAGCATAATGGAAGAGAGAAGGGCTGTAGAGGCTGGATATTGGCATCTATATAGATACAACCCTCTACTTAGAGAGGAAGGAAAGAATCCATTTATACTTGATTCTAAAGAGCCATTTGCGGATTATAAGGAGTTTATCAAAGGGGAAATCAGATACTCATCACTTGCAAATATATTCCCTGAATATGCTGAAGACTTATATGAAGGGTCAAAAATGGATGCAGAAGAAAGATACAGAAAATACAAAGAACTATCTGAACGTCACATACTTTAAAAGTAAAAGAAGACTATTTTAATTTTAATAGTCTTCTTTTAAACTTATTATTTTTGATTATTATCTACATAATCCTTAGCGTTGATAACTTGCTCTTCATCAGGGACACTAACTTGGGATACAGACTTAAGCTTGCTTCTATTAGCCCAAGCAGCAGTATCATGGTTTTCAATTTTTCTCTTCATATTCTTATCTTTAGATTTATTTTTGGCCATATAATCCTCCTTAATCATTTGCTATTATTTTTCTCATATTATTAAAAATATATTCACAATACAGGGGGATACCCTTTGGGACTAGTGAAAAAGTATCATTTTATCTGTTTTGTCATTCGCAAACACAAGGGCAAACAAAGGAACACAAGGGGACGGTTCTTTTGTGTTCTTTTAATTTAGGATGAAGTAGTCTATAATATATTTAGATATATAATATTATTTGAGTGAGGGATTAAATGACTAATTATGAGTTTTGTGAATTTATTTCTAATATAGCAATTAAATCTATACTTTTTGAGGTGTCAACATCACCAAAACCAGGGCTAGTCGATAGATTTAATCCTGGTGCCCATAAGGATATGGACTTTTTCACTTTTATAAGAAGCAGCTCCGTATTAGGACAATATTTTTATAATTGTACCGAGGCTGGAATTGATTTTAATGGCAATGCTTATAAAGAGCTATTAATAGATATAAGACCTATAGGTATTAAGGCAGAAAAGGATATGTTTGCTGCTACTAATGGTATCAACACCCATAAGGGGATTATTTTTTCTATGGGGATAATTGCAGCAGCAGTAGGTAGCTTATTTAATGAATCAAACAGAAGTACATTTACTTATAAAGAAGTTTCAGATCGTACAAAGTTGATTTCAAAGGATATAACTAGGGAGCTAGATAAGGCACATATGAAGGAAGATCTCACATATGGAGAAAAACTATATCTGAAATACGGGACAAAGGGTATTCGTGGGGAGGTAGAATCAGGCTTTCAAACTGCAATCAATATTTCATTACCAATCCTAGAAAAGCTAATATTTGAAGGAATATACCATATCAACGATATACTGATTCAAGTATTAATCCAACTTATGGCATATACAGAAGATAGCAATGTCCTAGGCAGGCATAATATGGAAATTCTAGAATTAGTTCAAGATGAAGCAAAGAAGGCTATTAAACTAGGGGGATACTTTACTCAAGAAGGTAAGAGATATATAGAATCTATGGATAAAGATTTCATAGAAAAAAATATCAGTCCAGGAGGTTCAGCAGATTTGTTGGCAGTTAGCTTGATGATGTATATAATAAAAAATGGTGATAATATATGATTGATGAAAAATTTGTTATGGAGATATTACAATCTAGGGAAGACAGAAGGGACAAGCAGATAGATCTAATTAATAGGTATAATTCAACTCTAATATCATTCACCCTAAATACCCCTGGTATTGTGAAGGACAATGAAATGTATCGTGGTATTCATAGAGAGGGTATTAAAGAAATTTGTAAGCTACTTAAAGAAAATAGGATACCAATTATATTTCAGGAGGAGATAAATAAACC
>CAZXWU010000026.1:2682-9510 GCA_964644495.1 uncultured Tissierella sp. | reverse complement strand
ACTATTAATAGAACTAGAAGAGATTCATCCCTTGGGGAGAATCTTTGATATAGATGTATTTGATAATAATCACAGGCAAATCAGTAGAAGCAATCTAGGACTTAATCCAAGAAGGTGTCTTTTATGTGGAAAAGATGCTAGAATATGTGCTAAAGATAAGAGTCATAGCTACGTAGAATTATATGTTGGAATTCAGTCTTTATGGAAGGAATTTAATAAATAAATAACACAGAGTAATAACACAGAGTGACAGTTCCTTTGTGCTGAACGACACAGAGGGATAGGGTTCCAGTGTCTTTTTGTCTAAATCAAAGATTTCATCTAGGCTACTCACTATATATTTCTGCGGAGCATATTATGGTTGAGGAAAGACTACTGTTTGGCACAGGCAGTTCCTTTGTATAATTGGGGGTATATATGAGTAATAAAAGATATAATACATTAAATAATGAGTTCAAGAGAATATTTGGTGGCAAAGTGATGAAGTTGTCAGTAGATGGTGGATTTACATGTCCAAATAGGGATGGGACCATAGGCAGTAGGGGGTGCATTTTTTGTGGTGAAGAAGGTGCGGGGGAATTTGCAGGCTCAAGACATATTTCCATAAGAGAACAAGTAGATCAACAAAAGAAATTATTATCAAAAAAATGGGCTACAGATAAACATATTATCTATTTTCAAAACTTCACCAATACATATGCTTCTATTGACAGACTGAGGAGTCTATATTATGAGGCTTTAGATTTAGAAGGTGTTCTAGGGATTGCCATAGCCACTAGACCTGACTGTTTAGATCAGGATGTCATAGACTTATTAGCTGAAATAAATAAAAAGACATTTCTTTGGGTAGAGCTTGGTCTGCAAAGTATCCATGAAAAAACTGAAAAGTTCATAAGAAGGGCTTATCCATTATCCCTATATGACAAGGCCATAGAGGATTTAAAAAGGAATAATATAAAAACTGTGACCCACTTAATAATAGGATTCCCAAATGAATCAAAAGATGAAATCATCCAATCGGTAAAATATGTAGCCCAAACCAATACTTGGGGTATAAAACTACATTCCCTATATATTCAAAAGGACACGGATTTATTTAATTACTATTTAAAAAATCCATTCCCTATAATGACCATGGATGAATATATATCTATTATTGTGGAAGCTTTGGAAATACTACCAAAATCAATGGTAGTGCATAGAATTACAGGAGATGGAAAGAAGGATCTATTAGTTGAGCCTAAATGGAGTCTAAATAAATTGAAGGTATTAACCTCTATAGATAAAGAATTGAAAGTCAGAGACACTTTTCAGGGGAAAAGGTGACACAGTTTATACGAAGTAAATATTAAATTTAAATTGTATGAGGAAGGATAAGCATATATAACACTTATATTTACAAATCAAAAGAGCATGTATTCAGAATATGCTGAAGCTTCTAATATATTTCTATTGATACTGCCTCTAGCATGTGGTAATCTAAATCTGAGGTGATATGTATGCCAAGAAAACCAAGAGAAAAGAGTAGTACTGGAGTTTATCACGTAATTCTAAGAGGAATTAACGGACAAGTAATATTTCAAGATAATGAGGATTATGAAAAATTTATTGAAACAATTAAGGCTTATAAAGAAGTAAGTCGGTATAAGATCTATGCATATTGCCTTATGAGTAATCACATACATTTGTTAATGAAAGAGGGGAACGAAGATTTCGGTATAGTTTTTAGAAGAATTGGAGTAAAATTTGTATATTGGTATAATCAAAAATATAATAGAAGAGGACACTTGTTTCAAGGCAGATATAAAAGTGAGATAGTAGAAGATGATAGGTATTTCTTGACTGTACTACGATACATACATCAAAATCCAGCTAAAGCAGGCATTGAAAAAGATATATCAAATTATCCTTGGAGTAGTTATAATGAATACCTTGATAGGAATAATATTTGTGATACAGAATTTCCGTTAAAAATATTTGCAGAGGATACAAAAAAAGCAATTTCCTTATTTAAAAATTTCAATATTCAAGAGAACGATGATAAATGTTCGGAGTTCGATGAATATGTTAGATTAAATGACATGGAAGCAATTCAAATAATTAAAGGGATAGCTAAAGTTGGGGACACCAAAGAAATCCAAAAATTTGTAAAAGAAGAGCGATACCAAGTTATAAAGGAATTTAAGAAAAGCGGTCTTTCAATTAGACAAATTGAAAGGCTGACAGGAGTTAGTTTCGGAACAATTAGGAATGTATAAAAACTTCACAGAAGAACCGTCCTCTTGTGCAAAAAGACCACCAATCAATGAAGCGTGATTGGTGGTCTAAACTATAATACTATAATGGAGTAGTATTATTAGCACTAGGTTCAGATACTTTGTTAGATTTAGTATAGCAAATAGCATCTGTAGGACAAACTTGTACGCAATTAGTACATTGTAAACACATTGAAGTATTTATATATGCTTTTTTATCACTTGCTTCTACTAAGATTGATTCACTAGGACAAACCTTTTCGCATTTATAACACCCTATACAAGCTGCAGGGATTACCCTTTCTGAGAATATGGCAAATCTACCAAATATCCTCTGAAGAGGTTCAAAAGGGCATAGTAAGTTATGAAAGACAGATGGTTTGTACCTTAGTGTCATGGCTACTGAAATAAATAACCAAATAATTAAAATTGGTATATTTTGTTTCAGTACCCTTCTAGCAAACAACATAATTGCAATACTTCCAAACATTGCGACCCATGTCATTTTACCAGATTGAAGCCACTTAGGTGTCTTATCGGTTTGTATCTTTAGTTTCTTTGATAGCCATTCTGCTGGAATCATCAGGGTATTCATTGGACACACATAACCACAGTAAATTCTTCCGAAGATTACAGCTAACAATAAGCTAACCCCATAAATTCCAAGCCAAAGCATCATTTTACCCTTCTGCATAAGTACTATAAATAGTCCAAAAAATATAATTCGTATAATTGTTCCAATATGTCTCATTAAGCATCTCCTTATTCATTGATTTAATTTTATTATATAGATATAATATTAAAAAAGGTGTTACCAAGGTAACACTATGAGGTGAAAATTTGGAAAAATATATTGGGCTTATAAAGAATGTTAAATTATTCAATTCATTATCAGAAGAAGAGATAGTGGATAATTTAAAGGATGGATCCTTTAAGCTTGTATCATATATGAAAAATAATATTATTCACTTTGATGGGGAAAAGTGTATCAAGTTTGAACTGATCATATCAGGAAATATTGTTATAAACCGAATAGATGAAGCAGGTAACTTATTAAACATCTCTCAGTTTCATACTGGTGATATTCTAGGTGGGAACTTACTATTCTCTAAGAATCCTTACTATCCCATGACTATTTCAGCACTAGAAGCTTCTACGGTATTGGAAATTGGCAAAGATGCCTTGTTTGAGATGTTTAGGAACAATCCTATTTTCCTAAGAACATATTTACAATATATTTCTGACAATGCATATATCTTAAGCGATAAACTAAAACATTATGTGCATAAAACAATTCGGGAAAAATTAATCAACTATCTTGAATATGAATCTGGGAGGCAGAATTCCAATCATATTAAATTAAACATAACAAAAACGGCTCTAGCAGAAAAATTAGGGGTTCAACGGACGTCCATATCTAGGGAGTTAGCCAAGATGAGAGATGATGGATTGATATTATTTGATACCAAATCTATAACCATTATAAATACTTTAAGCTCTTGGTGATAAAAAGACACAGAAGAACCGTCCCCTTGTGCCTAACACAGAAGAACCGTCCCCTTGTGCAGCCATAATGACCATGGATGAATATATATCTATTATTGTGGAAGCTTTGGAAATACTACCAAAATCAATGGTAGTGCATAGAATTACAGGAGATGGAAAGAAGGATCTATTAGTTGAGCCTAAATGGAGTCTAAATAAACTTAAAGTGCTAACCTCCATAGATAAAGAGTTAAAAATCAGAGATGCTTTTCAAGGGAAAAGGTTTGACACACTATCTTAATTGTGAGATTATTTATTTAGTAAACATTAAATATTGGAGGGGTAAATATGAATGACAATAGACCTATAGGTGTAATAGACTCAGGAGTAGGTGGATTGACAGCTGCCAAGGAACTAAGAAACCTATTTCCAAATGAGAGTATCATATATTTTGGTGACAATAAAAATGTTCCTTATGGAAATAAGAGTGAAGCAGAAATATTTGAACTAACAAAGAAGATGATAGACTTTCTAGTTAAAAAGGATGTAAAATTAGTAGCTGTAGCCTGTAACACTATATCAACAATTGTAGATAAGTATTTCTCTGATTATGATATACCTATAGTCAGTATTATAAAACCTACAGCGGACTATGTTGTAAAGAATAATATAAAGGAAGTAGGGCTAGTTGCTACAATGTTCACTGTTCAAACAGGAGCATATGACAAGCTAATAAAGGATCAGGATAATACAGTAGAGATAGTATCTGAAGCTTGTCCGACTCTAGCAGGTCTAATTGATAGTGCTAACTTTACAAATGATGAGATTATAGAACTCGTTGATACTCATATGACAAATCTATTATCCAAAAGAGACGTTAAGGATGTGATTTTAGGCTGTACTCATTATCCTATAGTTGTTGATAATTTTAGTGAAAGATCCCCTCAGGTTAATTTTATAAATCCAGCTTATGAGCAAGTAATATATATAGACAAATTACTTGGCAGTAAGAATCAAAGAGGAGAGCGGGTCAAATCCACATTTGAAATTTATACTACAGGTAGTAAAGATACTTATCATAAGATGCTAGATATCCTATCTATTGAGGAAGCAGATAGGATAACAGAGCTTTAATATCTCTTGAAAATCAAGTTTTAAAATTCTTAGGTCACCTCATATGGCTTAAGAATTTTAAGTTTTAAAGAGACAATAAATTAAATAATATATTTTGAAGGTGATTTAATGGAATTATGGATTGGTTTATTGGTATCTTTATTTGTATTGTTATTTGGAGTATTTAAAGGAATATTTATTGGCTACGGCATAAGCCTTAGTCTAATAATATTTGCAATCGTAGGTCTTAGATTAAATTATAGTAGGGATGATATTCTAAGTAGTGGTTGGCAAGGTGGCAAAAGAGCATTTGTGGTCTTGCGGATATTTTTTCTTATTGGACTAGTAACTGCCTCCTGGCTATCCTCAGGGGCTATCCCAGCTATTGTATATTATGCAATGAAAATAATGAATCCTAGATTTTTTGTTGTATTTGCTTTTCTTACCACTTCTTTAGTTTCCTATATGTTAGGGACATCTTTAGGTACAGGATCTACCATAGGTGTGGTCCTGATAATAATGGCAAGGAGCGGAGACATAAATCTCAATTTAATTGGTGGTGCAATTCTTGCAGGTTGCTATGTTGGCGATAGGGCTTCCCCTATGTCCTCAAGTGCAAATCTAATCTCTAACTTAACAGGCACTGAATTATATCCAATGTTGAAAAGGTTTAGGAAATCAACCATAATACCACTTATTATTACAATTTTAATATACCTGATACTTTCATTTAATAATCCATTGGATACACAGGGAAACACTATCTTAGAAGATATAAATAATCATTTTGTAATAAATTTTTGGATTCTTTTACCGGCCTTGACCATGTTGATTTTAAGTATATTGCAAATAAATGTTAGAATTGCAATGGCCATGAGTATTATAATGGGATCTATTATTGCAGTAACCATTCAGAATGTAGAAGTCATGGATTTATTTAATACATTAATTTTTGGATATGAATTAGATCCTTCTAATCCCCTAGTAACCATACTAAAGGGTGGTGGCCTAGTATCTATGATAAAGCCTGGATTTGTAGTTTTCATATCATGTGCAATGGCAGGAGTCCTTGAGGAAATTGGATTATTTGAGAAATCATACAATCTATTTAGGAGAATAAATACAAGGGCTAAGTTATTTTTAACCACCACTGTAGCTTCTTTAGTAAGTGCTGCTTTTGGGGGCAATCAATCTATAGCTGTTGTAATGACAAGTCAGATGATGAAAAAGTCCTATGAAAAATTAAAGGTTGATAAATATGAGTTTGCCACAGATTTATCCAATACAGCCATACTCTTAT
Source organism: uncultured Tissierella sp. (assembly GCA_964644495.1). Classification (GTDB taxonomy): domain Bacteria; phylum Bacillota; class Clostridia; order Tissierellales; family Tissierellaceae; genus JAAYTL01. Next base: position 3,357 of record CAZXWU010000026.1, on the reverse strand, counting down.
CCCCTGTAATTCCGTGGAATATCGCAAATTTTGTTATAGCCAATACCTTAGAGGTCAATCCAGTAAAAATTGTGCCATATGCCTTTTATCTCTATATTCCTGTCATAGTTACATATATCCTTTTTAGGAAAACTGAAAGGAACTCTTAACCGAATCTTTGCATAATATATAATGCAAAGATTAATGAAAGAAAGGTGGTTAAGATGAAGGATTATAATGAAATGTCCCACACTTGCCCAAGTGGTAGCTTTTCCTATACTATTAAGGCTGGAGACACTTTATACCAATTGGCAAGAACCTATAATACAACAGTTGAAGCAATATTAGCTATAAATCCAGGGATAAATCCAAATAATTTACAAATAGGTCAAAGGATCTGTATTCCAGGAAAGAGCAAACCAAGTCCAAGATGTCCATCAGGTTCATTTGCATATACCATTAAACAAGGAGACACCCTATGGGATTTGGCAAGAACCTATAATACAACAGTAGATGCAATAATGGCAATCAATCCAGGAATAGACCCTAATAATCTAAGAATAGGCCAAGTGATCTGTATACCAGGTAAATCCCCAGGCCCAGGCCCGAGATGCCCAGCAGGTTCATTTGAGTACACTATCAAACAAGGAGACACCCTATGGGATTTGGCAAGAACCTATAATACAACAGTAGATG
>CAZXWU010000026.1:1075-2582 GCA_964644495.1 uncultured Tissierella sp. | reverse complement strand
TAATGGCAATCAATCCAGGAATAGACCCTAATAATCTAAGAATAGGCCAAGTGATTTGTATACCTGAAAAAGATAAGCCAATTCCAGATTGTGATGGAATGTATTATGTAGTTAGAGCAGGAGATACACTATACTCAATAGCCATGAGATACAATGTCACAGTAACAGATCTTATAGATGCAAATCCAGGAATAGATCCAAATAATCTAAGAATAGGTCAAATAATTTGCATTCCTAAAGGAAAAGAGCCAAAACCTTGTCCAGGTGGAACTATATATATAGTTAGACAAAATGATTCTCTATCAACTATATTGTTAAGGTTTAATATATCTGTAATGGATCTAATGGCGGGAAATCCAGATTTAGATATAGACAGAATAAGAGTAGGCCAAGAGCTTTGTATATTGCCTCACAAAGACAGAGGATGCCCATGCAAAAAAGGTAGCAAACCCTACACAATATTAAGATCTGATATACCATATGAAGGTACAGTTGTAGCAGAACTGGCTAGGAAGTTTAACACATCAGTTTCTTATTTATTACAAGCAAATCCAAATATGGCACCTGGAGACTTCAAAGAAGGGGCAGTAATCTGCGTACCATATTAATTAAATAATAAAATCTAAAACCCAAAACCCTCGAAGATTTTTTTCGGGGGTTTTTACTATTAACTCACTTTATTTATTTAATGTATTACAAGTGGATAAAATTGTAGTATAATATTGATTTAATGATACAAGTGAGGTGGACAAATTGAAAGAAAAGACAAAAGCGTTAAAAGCAGCCTTCCCCCATACCTTACCTGTCCTTACAGGGTTTTTCTTTTTAAGTATGGCATATGGTATCCTCATGGATAGTAAAGGATATGGAGTGGCTTGGACAGCTCTTTTTAGCCTTGTGGTATTTGCAGGGTCTGCTCAATATATGGCTATAAGTTTTCTTACATCGATTTTTAATCCGATATATGCCTTATTGATGACCTTGATGATAAATGCTCGTCATTTATTTTATGGAATTTCAATGCTTGATAGATATAGAGCTAGTGGCAAGTTTAAACCATATCTTATTTTTGGCATGTGTGATGAAACATTTTCTATTGTTTGTTCAGTACAAGCTCCAAAGGATGTAGATAAAAATTGGTTTTACTTTTTTATTACTTTCCTAAATCATAGCTATTGGGTAATTGGCTCAATTATTGGGGGTCTGTTAGGAACAATGATTACATTTAATATCTCAGGTCTTGATTTTGTACTAACAGCTTTGTTTATAGTAATATTTTTAGGGCAATGGAAAAGTCAGAAAAATCACATACCAGCTGTAATAGGTGTCGCATGCTCTGTTTTCTGTTTAGTAATTTTCGGACAAGCTCATTTTATTATTCCCTCTATTCTATTAGGTATAAAGTCTATTATACCACTAATTGGGCCTATTTATCTAGAAAATATAAGATTTATATATAAAACATTTCCCTCCAAAGAATATATACTAAAAAAGTCTTGTTATCCTT
>CAZXWU010000026.1:0-1065 GCA_964644495.1 uncultured Tissierella sp. | reverse complement strand
TCATAAACCAGCAATGACTGGCCTAGTATGCTCTATTATCTGTTTAATAATCTTTGGACCAGATAATTTTATTATTCCTTCAATGATCGCTATATTATCTGTATTGACCATATTTAGGAAGGATTATGAGACCAAGGACCTGGCAGTAGAGGAGGAAAAAAAATGACTTTAACAGTTAATCAGACCTTTATTATAATGTTAATGGTGGCTATAGGAACTATTGTTACTAGATTTTTACCATTTATATTATTTAAAAACATCAAATCAAACAATCAATATATTTCTTATCTTGGACAAGTCTTACCATATGCTGCAATAGGAATGTTAGTTGTATATTGTCTTAAAGATGTTAGTATTACTAGCCCCACTTATGGACTTGCGGAGTTCTTATCAATCCTTTCAATAATCATACTTCATAATTGGAAGGAAAATACACTGTTAAGCATAGGAGCTGGAACCCTTATATACATGGGTCTGGTGCAATTAGTCTTTGTATAATAATTGTAATCATATTGTAAACCCTTAAAACATATAATCTGCTATATTGTGGGTATAGATAATAGTACTATAAGAAAGAAGGGATAGTATGAAAAATAGATTATTTATACCTATTATAGTCTTGATGACATTTGTCCTATTATTAAGTGGTTGTAGAAGCAATGTTCCTGAAGAAGAGCCAACCCCTCCTCCTATCAATGAAGGAAATGAGCATCTTGAAGAAGAAGTGGAAGAGGATGAAAAGGCAGTGATAATGGAGGAGTTTTTTGATCTTGTAGCAGGAAACAATCCACTGATAATAAAGGAATATGTAGATGAAAATATTGGTAAATTGTCACAGTTGGAAGGCAGTGAAATGATCAATAATCTTGAGACAAGTCTTGTAGACAATCTAGGGGATGTGACAGATAGATTGATGTCCAAGGGCCAAAGTAGGGAATTGATGGAACTTGCATCTGAAGAGTATTTTTTTCCTGTAGACAAGATAAGAGAAATTGAAAATGAGGATTTAAGACTAGAAGTAGAAACTATTTATGATAGTCTTTATAAGTTAGTCAATCTTGAAGG
>CAZXWU010000025.1:0-15466 GCA_964644495.1 uncultured Tissierella sp. | reverse complement strand
TAAAAGCAGTTTTAGATTTTCAATACAATTGGTCTTTTCTACTCGTAAGACTACCAGGTCCCTAGGAATATTATACTCATTGAAATAGCCTTCTTTAGATAAAGCAAAGTCTTTAGACTTTATGAATATACATTTCTCAGTAGGGGTAACCATGCCTTCCATGATTTCCAATGAAATTTCAAAAGTATTATCTTTATTAATAACAATTTTATAATTATTAGCAAAATAAACAACATTACCTATATTATTTTCACCTATAGTACCATCAATAAATAGATAATCCTTGTTCAATTTTATATTGTCTATGTGAAAATCACCTTTGTCTTTTATAGTAAAAGTCTTCTTTGCATCAAATATATTTAGTAAATCCATCACATCAAGTAAATAATACAAATCATCAAAGTTGTGAAGTAAGATATTATTCTTTGCAAGCATATTTTTTGTAACTAAGTAATCAAAATAGAAATTGGTACACTCCTTGCCAGTATGCTTGTCCTCTCTAAAAATACCTAGATATTCTTCGATGGTTTTCAATTTATAATTATGTAAAGGAAGTATGCTTTTATTAGATAGAATAATTCTATATAGGTCTAATGATAAGTCTATGCTTATTGTAAGATTAGTCTTATAGTAGTTTAATTTATTATTTATAAATGGTATATCAAAACTTGTACCATTATAGTTAACAATTAGATCAAAGCCAGATATGATTTCATATGCTTGCAAAAGTATATCAATTTCCTCTTTTAACTCTTCGGCAAAGAATTGTTTGATCTTCCAACTAGAAATATCATCATCAAAAAAAGCTATGCCTATAAGATAAATAGTATCTATAGATTTATTTAATCCTGTAGTTTCAATATCTAAAAAACAAATCTTCTTATTATTCAAACTAGGATGGATATGAACTTGTTTGTTGATTATATTCTCTAATATTTTCAATTTATTCACCTATTTAAATTTTATCCTATTGGCTAAGTTTTGTATAGTAATATTTCTTAGTCTAATTGAGAATACTATAATCTTGAGGAAAGGAGAATTTGATGAAGAAAATTGGAATACCCCGAGGAATGTTATACTATGAAAATTTCCCCTTTTGGGAGGAGTATTTTGAAGGGATTGGGTTACAAGTGATCCCCTCTAGTAAAACAAACAAGAATATAATGAATAATGGCATCCTAAAATCAGTAGATGAAGCATGTTTACCAGTCAAAATATTTCATGGTCACGTAGACTATCTGAAGGATAAGGTGGACTATATCTTTATACCTAAAGTAATTAGTTTACATAAGAAAGAGTACTGTTGTCCAAAGGTATTGGGCTTGTCTGATATGGTAAAAAGTAGTATAGATGACATACCAGAGATAATAGATGTAATATATGATTTAAGTAAAAAAAATGGATTAGAAAAAGGATATAAAGACCTTGCAGGCCGTCTTAATGTTTCTAGTAGTATAAATTCTAAAGCCTTCAAGAATGCCCTTGCTAAGGCAGATGATAGATATAAAGATTGGATACAATCTGATCTTTTACCTAAGAAAAGTAATTATAATCCTAGTAAAAAGAATATCTTAATTCTTGGGCACACTTACAATGTCTTTGATGATTTTATTAATATGGATATACTGAACAAACTTATAGATAAAGAAGTTAATATCTTGACTGCTGAGGACGTTTCAGAAAGGAATATTAGAATCTATTCTAATGCTATGAAGAAAAGAATGTTTTGGACTCATGGTAGAAGGATAATAGGGGCTGCTAACTACTATCTACACAAAGAGTATATAGATGGGATAATATATTTGTCTTCATTTGGATGTGGGCTAGATTCAGTCTTGACCTATTTTGTATCCAAAGAATCTGCTAACTCCCATGTACCCTATATGAACTTAACCCTTGATGAACAAACAGGCGAAGCGGGTATGAATACAAGACTAGAGGCATTTCTAGATATGATGAAGTGGAGGGATAAAAATAAAAGTTACATTTCCACATCTAGGTAATATATACTTTACGGCAAAAGCTTTTCTTGAAGATTTGGGCCATGAGGTGGTTCCACCTCCAGTATGTAGTAGGAAAACATTAGAAATTGGATCTAAACATTCACCTGAGATGATGTGTTTACCCTTTAAAGTATTTATGGGAAACTATATAGAGAGCATTGAAAAAGGAGCAGATACAATAATTATAACCGGTTCTTGTGGCCCTTGTAGATTTGGATTCTACTCTTTAATGCAGGAGGAAATTCTAAAAGATTTAGGATATGATGTAGAAATTATATTAATCGATTCTCTAAGTGAAGGTTCCAGAGAATTCAAATCAAATATAGCTAAGATTACAAATGATAACTCCCTTAGAGGACTTATAAAGAATTCAAGAATAGCCTTAGACCTAATTAAAAGGGCAGATAATCTTACCCAACACTCAAACTATGCTAGAGCTTATGCTTTAGATAAGAATGAAGTAAATAGAATTATGGGAGACTACTTGGACGCATCTATTAAGGTCCATGGTTCCAAGGGTCTAATAAAATTAATGAATGATACAGATAAAAAGCTTTCAAATGTAAGGGAGATAGAAGGCTATAAGCCTATTAAAGTTGGAATAATTGGTGAAATTTATACAATAATTGAACCCTTTGTAAATCTTGAAATAGAAAAAAAACTAGGGAATTTAGGAGTCTTAGTGGATAAATCCCTAACTCCTAGTAAATGGTTAGACCATCATGTTACAAGTTTTCCATTTGGCTCAAAGTATGAGAAAAACAAATATAAACTAGCTAAACCCTACTTAGCCACAATGGTTGGAGGACATGGTAGAGAGACTATAGGTAGTGCTATCCACTATAAAAACATGGGCTATGATGGTGTAATTCAAATATTACCTTTGAATTGTATGCCTGAAATAGTTGCCAAATCTATACTAAAAAATGTAAGTCGGGACTTGGATTTCCCCATTATGACTTTAGTAGTAGATGAAATGACAGGAGAGGCTGGTTATTTAACCAGACTAGAAGCATTTGTTGACTTATTAAGTAAACGAAGGGAGAAACTTGGAATTGGATAATTACTATATGGGTATCGACGTTGGCTCGGTTTCCACCAACCTAGTATTAATTGATGAAAAAAATAATTTAGTATATAAAAGATATTTAAGAACCCAAGGAAAACCTTTAGATATCTTGAAAAATGGAATTAAGGAGGTGGCAGATGAATTTGGAGGTGATAGAATTTTAGGAGTTGGAACTACAGGTAGTGGAAGGCAATTGGCATCAGTTCTAACAGGAGCAGATGTAGTAAAGAATGAGATAAGTTGCCATGCTGTAGCCGCCTTAGAGTACAATGCAAATGCACACACTGTAATAGAGATTGGTGGTCAAGATTCAAAGATAATAATAATAAAAGATGGTATTGTGGTAGACTTTGCAATGAATACTGTATGTGCAGCTGGTACAGGTTCATTTTTAGATAGGCAAGCTTTGAGATTGGGTTTGGAAATTAGTGATTTTGGAAGGACTGCACTAAATTCTTCAAACTCTGTAAGGATTGCAGGCAGGTGTGCTGTTTTTGCAGAGTCAGATATGATTCACAAACAACAGTTGGGACATAGTCAAGAGGATATTATAAGGGGTTTGTGTGACGCCTTAGTTAGAAACTACTTAAGCAATATTGCAAAAGGGAAGGATCTCAAACCACCTATCCTATTTCAAGGGGGCGTGGCGGCTAATGAAGGGATTAAGAGGGCCTTTGAGTTAGAATTAGCTGAAGAGATATCAATCCCCCCTAACTTTGATGTAATGGGTGCCATTGGAGCTGCTATCCTATCAAAAGAGGCAGTTCTTGCAAGTGGTCAAACAAAATTCAAGGGAATTGATTTATATAAGAAGGATTTTAAAGTCAACCCAATTGATTGTAATGGTTGTTCTAATATATGCGAAATACTTGAAATAAAAGAAAATGGTACTATTCTAGCAAGATATGGTGACAAATGTGGGAAATGGACTTTATAATCTTGAGGATAAGTGATATATTATAGATTATAGGGAAGGTAGGGGGGACACACCTATGCAAGAGGGTAGGGCTTTCTGAGCCATGTCCCCAATAGGACAAGAAAGGGGATGAAAGAGTTTGGATAAATATAAGCTATTATGTACAAGCTGCAATGAATCTTATGAAAAAGAGACTAAGAATTTTAGATGTAATATCTGTAATGAACCTTTAGAATTGGAAGAGGTTAAGAGTGGAAGCATCAATGCTGGTAATCCTTTGACACAGACTTCACTTAATAGATATAAGGATTTTTATCCATTTTTAGATATCAGTGAAATAGACCAACTTACTTTAAACGAAGGGTTTACCCCATTAACATCTGATGATAAGCTAGCTAAGGAACTTGGTGTGGAAAAACTCTACTTCAAAAATGAAACACAAAATCCTACTTGGTCATTTAAGGATAGGGGTACTATAACCGGTGTTTTAAGGGCTATAGACTTAGCTTATAAGAAGATAGGAACTGTATCAACAGGTAATATGGCAACCTCTGTAGCATCCTATGGTGCAAAGGCAGATTTGGAAACATATATACTAGTTAAGAAGGGGATTGCTGATGAAAAGTTAAAACCAATCGCAATTTATGGGCCTAGACTAATAGAAGTAGAAGGGGACTATAGCAAACTATATGATGAGAGTTTAGCTATAGGTCATGAGAATGACATATACTTTATCAATTCTGATGCACCTTTTAGAGTTGAAGGTTATAAGACCATGGCCTTTGAAATTTGTGAACAGTTGGATTTCAAGTTACCTGACTATGTAATTGTACCATCTAGTGCCGGTGGAGATATAAGAGGTATAGAAAAAGGTTTTAGAGAGTTTGTAAATGCTGGAATAATTGATAAAGTACCAAAGATGATTGTTTCTCAAGCATCTGGTTGTTCACCCATATATAATGCTTATAGGGATGGCAAGCTTGAAATAGAAAAAGTCCCCAATCCTGAAACTATAGCTCATGCAATAGAAAATCCATATCCACCAAGTGGAAATGCAGTATTAAGAATGTTAAAGAGAAATGGTGGATTGGCAGTAGCTGTAACTGATGAGGAAATTATAAATGCACAAAAAAGATTAGCCCAAAGTGGAATTTTTGTCCAACCAGGATCAGCAACTTCACTAGCAGCTGTTGAAAAGCTACACAAGGATAAGGTCATCAAGGAATCTGATACTATAGTTTGTATCTTAACAGGAGCAGGTCTAAAGTATACAGCGGCATTAGAGGAACATGATTTAGATGTATATGAATGTAAGCTTGAAGATTTAAATGAATATATAAAAAAGGCCTCTAAATAAGCATTTAAGGTAGGCTTTTCTGAAACTCATTAACGGAAAGTTCATTAATTCATAAAACTAAAAGAAGAACTTTCCTATTCGTTATAAAAAAAGTAGGTAAATAATACCTACTTTTTTTTATTCATCAAAGAAATTGTCTTCAACAGCATCTTCAAATGCCAAAGCGGCTGTACTATTCTCATCTATTTGTCTTGGGAACAAGGTTGGGAAAGTGGTACATATTGGTGATATAATAGGTGATAATTCTGGGAAACCTGTGGAAAGCACGCATAATTGAGCAGGTAATATTATCTTCTTTTCACATGTAATACATAAAGCGATAATTAAATCAAGTGTTACTGTACCTGTATCTCCACATACTTTTACATCCCTATTAGTACTATTAGTAGCAAGTCTGGTTTCACAGTTTATATTACAGAACTCAGTAAATCTTGGGAAGAAAGCTGAATCTTCAATAGATGGTATACATAATTCAAAAAAGTTAGTCAAGACAATTGGAGCATTTACCGGTGCAACAGGTATATTTGCTGATACAGTGAATGGAACTTTTCGATCTCTTGAATCTGAAATTAAGAATTCTATTTCAACTATAACATTTCCTCTTACCTTTATATTTTGCGTACCAAAGATTGGAGTACCTACACCTTCCTCATCACATTCAGAAGTATCTGCATATATCAATCTTTCACTACTAAGTCCATCTGGACCGACTACTTCAATAAAATCACCATCTTTATCTCTTAAAAATTCTCCGCCGGAAAGAACTGTTTCAGGTTTGATGGCAAGATTTCTTGGGTCAGATACATTAGAAGGGTTGAAGAATCTTCTACATCTAATATCTCTAACACTTAGTACTCTGCTACCCCTTGGTAGACTAGGACTAAATCGAACATTGTTAACAGTAGACAAGGCTTGTAAATTAAAGAGAGTCGCATCATATACTTTTTGTACAAAGACAGGCTCTGTAACAACATTTCTTAATGTGCCATCCCATTCACAACCAGTTGTACCGGTACAACAACTTTCTGTTATAGGTGATATATCTGGTTTATCTGGTTTGCAATGTGGTTTATTATACGAAGTCATTTATATATCCTCCTTTCAAAAAAGAATCTTCATTCAATGTTAATATATTCAAGGTCAAATAATTGTGTTACTCATCTTGTGTAATATTATAGAAGTGAAAGTAATATTATAGTTAAAAAGGACTGAGTAAAATGACATTTTATAATAATAGGGTTTCCGTTGCTGATGTTAATGGAAAAGAGATATATTTAATAAAAAATATAAAAAATGAATTAATACTAAATTACTATTCAAAAGAGGGAGAAATTATTGAATCTACCTTAGCGGATGATGCACTAGATGAATTTGATATCCTTATAAATCATGACAACTCAGTGTATTTGATATATCAAGATATAAAAAATTATTTAAACTTACTAGTTTTAAGAAACAAAGATAAAACCATTCATACATTAACTACTGAAAGCTTTCCAAAGATATTTGAGCTAAACATTTTGAAGCATAATGATAAAATAAGCATGGTTTTCTTATATCCTATAAATAATTCTCAAAGAATATTTATGATAGAACATTATATGTTGGAAGATGATAAGTGGTACAATTATAAGGTAGACCAAGCCCGAGTTAGCCAGGTTTTAAATCCAATAAAGCTTATACATGGTGATGGGTTTATATATTTGGCATATTATTATGAGGATCAAATCTGCCTCAAAACATTTGATGAAATAGAAATGGAATGGAAGGAATCCATTATCCTGACAGATAATAAAGAAAAATTATATTTAGATCTATTACTTGATGGGGAATACTTCCACCTAGTATATTCAGAATCCCTAGACGATAACTATGTAGTTGAATATAGGAGGTATAATCACTTGACCTTAATCGAAGATAATAGGTCTACAATTTCCCTCAAATCCAATGGATCAAATCCAACATTAATTATCAAGGATAAACTTCTTTGGCTTGTTTGGAATGAATCATCTAGAATATATAGCAGATATAGTAGAGATAGAGGAAAGACCTGGAGTGAAATAATGAATTGGGATGAAGCCTTTAAGGAGAGCATAGTAAGATATAAGTATACATCAAATAGAAATTCAGAGGATATGATAATCCACAATAGCTTTGGAACAATACATCCTGATGTTAAATTTATAGGATTTAAATAGGTAAAAAAAAGACTCCTCGCGGGAGTCTTTCATCCAATTAAGGATGGAACAAATCGTTCAAAAGGGGTATTGGGAATAGAGATCTTACTTAAGGTTATCAGGGGGATAACCTACCTAAATTATAGCAAAACCCGACAATTTTTGCAAGCAGTATTTTTTTGTTTTTTGAACTTAGTTCCCAAATATTGTTCTTAAACATTAGTTATACAAATTCTTTGTAAAATTCATAATTTCCTATATAATAGTTATTATAGTATATAGACAGAAATAATCAATGGTATCATACAAGGATGAAATGAAATACTTCATTAGAAGTATTGGATTAAAATATGAGGTGGAAGAATGATTTATTTAGATAATTGTGCGACAACAAGAGTTAGACAAGAAGTATTGGATAAGATGATTAAGAGTTTTGAGGATGATTTTGGAAATCCCTCATCTCTTCATAGATTGGGTCATAGTTCAGAAAAGAAGATCAAAGGGTCAAGACAGATTATAGCAGACTATTTGAAGGTAGACAGTAGGGATATATACTTTACATCTGGGGGGACTGAAAGCAATAATATTGCCTTACAGAGCATAATAAATAGGTTTAGAAAAAAAGGCAAGCATATTATCACTTCTGGTATAGAACATCCTTCAGTATTAAATGTTATGAAGGATTTTGTCGAAAAAGGTTTGGAATTGACTTATCTTGATGTTGATAGTGAGGGACTTATTGATTTACAGCAGTTGGAGGACTCAATAAGAGAAGATACTATCCTGGTATCTATAATTCATGTAAATAATGAAATAGGTACAATACAAGATGTAAGAAGAATTAAAGAAATTATAAAAAAGAAAAATCCACAGACTTTATTACACCTAGATGGTGTACAATCCTTTGGTAAAATTGATTTTAACCTGAAGAGATTAGGGGTGGATACATATTCCTTTAGTGGACATAAAGTACATGGACCCAAAGGGATTGGAGGACTTTATGTTCGAAAAGGCTTAAACTTGAATCCGATAATCTTTGGAGGAAATCAGGAGTTGGGTCTGAGATCAGGAACCGAGAATGTTCAAGGGATAATTGGTCTAGGGGAGGCTGTTAGATTACTAGATGTAAATTTTCAAAAGGATTCTGAACATGTAGAGGATTTGAGACGATACATGGTAGGGGGGTTATATGATGAATTAGATTATATAAGAGTAAATACTCCTATGGGCAAGAGCTCGCCATATATTCTAAATGTGTCATTTTTATATACAAGAGGTGAAGTATTACTTCACTATTTAGAAGAGAAGGATATATATGTATCTACTTCTTCTGCCTGTTCGTCCAAAGGGACTGAAAAAAGCCATGTATTATCAGCTATCGGATTAAAAGAGGATGAAATAGAAGGGGCTATAAGAATGTGTTTTTCCTATGAAACTAGGAGGGAGGACATAGATTACGTAATAAATGTGATAAAAGATTCCGTAAAAGACATAAGACAAATTATGATGAGGTGATGAATTGAAAGAGGTAATTAGTGTTAGTATTGGAGAAATAGCCCTAAAGGGCTTAAATAGAGGATTCTTTGAAGATAGACTTATTAAACAGATAATTAAGAACATCAAGGATATTGGCTATGAAAAGATTTATAAGGAAACTGGAAAGATTTATGTGGAAGGGAATCCTGAGGATTATCCTGATATCATAAATAGATTAAAAAAAGTATTTGGTTTAGTCTATATATCACCATGCATAAGGGTGGACAAAGAAATTGAGGATATCAATAAGGCAGCCATATTGGCCATGAGAGAAGCACTTCAAAGATCTGATATCAAGACATTTAAAGTAGTTACAAATAGGTCTGATAAAACATTTCCATATAAGTCACCAGAAATATCCAGGGAGCTTGGTGGAATTATTTTAAAGGAGTTTGATGAACTAAAGGTTGATGTCCATAATCCAGATATCTACCTATATATAGATATAAAGCAAAAGGCATATATCTATACTGAGAGAATTAAAGCCTATGGAGGTATGCCTGTAGGTACAAGCGGCAAGGGATTGTTGTTGCTTTCAGGGGGCATAGATAGCCCTGTAGCTGGGTTTCTAATGGCTAAAAGAGGTTTGGCTATCAACTGTGTACATTTCCACTCCTATCCTTTTACATCAGAAAGAGCAGAGGAAAAGGTCAAGGATTTGGCTGAGATACTAGCCAGATATACAGGCAAGTTTAAATTTTTCAGTATAAATATATTAGATATACAAAAGGAAATCAATAAAAACTGTCCAGAAAAGGAAATGACAATAATATCTAGAAGGTTTATGATGAGAATCGCTGAAAAAATAGCAGGGCATAATAAATATGATGCCTTAATCACTGGAGAAAGTCTAGGGCAAGTGGCTAGTCAAACAGTTCAAGGTATTGGTGCTACCAACAATGCTGTAAATTTACCTGTTTTAAGACCCTTAATTGGAATGGATAAAGTAGATATTGTCCATATAGCAGAAGATATAGAAACATATGAAACATCCATATTACCTTTTGAGGATTGTTGTACAGTTTTTTTACCTAAACACCCTGTCACAAGACCAAGAGTAGAGGATATTATCCTTTCCGAAGAGAGTTTAGATATAGATACATTAGTAAACAATGCAATTTCGAATATGAAGGTTTATACAATAGAATAATTTCATAGGAAAAACCATAGCTTGTCATTCTGGCTGCAAGGAAGAATCATTTTACATAAGATCCTTCGTCTTGCTCAGGATGACAATTTTTTTGATCTTTATTTTGAATCTATTAAGTAGGTCTATTTTTTTTAGTAAATACTTAATATTGCTAAACATTTGGTTTAACAGGCTTTAGGAAAGCTTGATTATATAAGAGAATTAGCAAGAAAAAATTTATAAAATATTTATGAAAAACATATTGACATAGTAGGTAAATTTAAATATAATGGTCTAGTCAATCAAAAAGTTTAGTAAATATAAACAATTTGTTAACTATAGGTTAACAAAAGGAGGAGAACATTTTGGAAATTGGCGAAAAAATTAAGCGACTAAGGTTTAAAAATGGCCTTACTCAAGAGGAGTTAGCAGACAGGTGTGAATTGACGAAAGGCTTCATTTCTCAGATGGAAAGGGATTTGACTTCTCCTTCTATAGCAACCTTAGTTGATATACTAGAAAGCTTAGGTACAAATCTTCAAGAGTTTTTCAATGAGACTTTAGATGAAAAAGTAGTTTTTACTAAAGATGACGTCTTTGAAAGTGAAAACGAAGATCTGAACTATATACTTAAATGGATTATTCCAAATGCTCAAAAAAATATTATGGAGCCAATACTTATGGAATTGGGACCAAGTGGTAGAACCAAAGAAGACTACCCTCATGAAGGCGAAGAGTTTGGCTATGTGATGAATGGGAGTATTTTACTACACATTGGCAAGGATAAATATAAGGTAAAAAAAGGTGAGAGCTTTTATTATAAAGCTAACTCAAATCATTATATTGAAAATACGGGGAAAACTATAGCAAAGGTAATTTGGGTGAGTACACCACCTAGTTTTTAAGGAGAATGGGGGAAGATAAATGAACATTATCGATTTAAAAGGTATAACAATGGAATATGGTGGAGTCACAGTCTTAGATGACATCAACATATTCATAAGAAAGAACGAATTTTTAACCCTTTTAGGGCCAAGTGGTTGTGGAAAGACTACCACACTTAGGATTATAGGTGGATTTGAACAACCTACTCAAGGTAGGGTTATATTTGAAGATAAGGATATAACAAAAATTCCCCCTTATCAAAGAAAGATCAATACAGTCTTTCAAAAGTATGCTCTATTTCCTCATCTAGACATCTATGACAATATTGCATTTGGTTTGAAGATCAAAAAGATTAAAAAAAGTGAAATTGATAATAAAGTCAAAGAAATGTTAAGATTAGTTGATTTGCAAGGTTTTGAAAATAGGGCTATTGAATCTTTAAGTGGAGGACAACAACAAAGAATTGCAATTGCAAGAGCATTAGTGAATGAACCTGAGGTTTTACTTTTAGATGAACCCCTAGGTGCCTTGGACTTGAAGCTAAGAAAAGAAATGCAGATTGAACTAAAAAATATGCAACAAAGGCTGGGGATTACTTTTATATATGTTACCCATGACCAAGAAGAAGCCCTGACTATGTCAGATACTATAGCTGTAATGCACAAAGGAAGAATACAACAAATAGGAAGTCCAATAGATATATATAATGAGCCTAAAAATGCCTTCGTAGCAAAGTTTATAGGTGAAAGCAATATAATCCATGGAATTATGCATGATGATTTCCTTGTAGAATTTTCAGGTCTAGTATTGGATTGTGTTGATAAGGGTTTTGGAAAAAAGGAAGAAGTAGATGTGGTTATCAGGCCTGAGGACTTGGTATTAGTTGATGCTAATATAGGTAAACTTAAGGGTGTAGTAGAGTCAGTTACTTTTAAGGGAGTACACTATGAGATGATGATTAATGTAGAGGGTATTTCTTGGATGGTTCATTCAACTGTAATGAAGGAAATAGGTACTGAGCTAGGTTTAGATGTATTGCCTGAAAATATTCATATAATGAAGAAGGTGATTTCCAGATGATGAAAAAATCAGCATATCCTTATTTAGTTTGGATAGTGATATTCACAGTTATACCTTTATTTTTAGTATTATATTTTGCTTTTACAAGAGGGGATAGCATAAATTTTTCAACTTTTACATTTAGTCTAGATAATTTTAAAAAGTTTTTTACACCTATTTACATGAGTGTATTAGCAAAATCTATAAATTTAGCTTTTGTATCTACTATATTATGCTTGATTATTGGTTATCCAATGGCTTATATTATTTCCAGGGAAAGTCCTAAAAAGAGAAATATGATGATACTCATGTTTGTAATACCTATGTGGATGAATTTTTTACTAAGGACTTACGCATGGATGACCTTGTTAGGAAGAAATGGACTTATAAATACTATAGTAACAAAACTAGGCTTCCAAGCTTTAGATCTTATGTTTAATGATACAGCGGTTTTATTAGGCATGGTATATAATTTTTTACCATTTATGGTATTACCTATATATTCTGTACTGACTAAGATAGATAAAAGTCTCTTGGAGGCATCAGAAGATCTAGGGGCAAATGTATCTACTACCTTTAGGAAGGTTATATTTCCTTTGAGTTTACCAGGTGTGATAACTGGGATAACCATGGTTTTTATACCAGCTATGTCTACCTTTGTAATTTCTAGTTTATTAGGTGGAAACAAATCAAATTTAATAGGTAACTTAATCGAGCAACAATTTAGATGGACAGGTGATTGGCATTTTGGCTCTTCTATGTCAATAATCTTGATGGTTTTTATACTGATAACAATGGCCCTTACATCGAAATTTGACAAAGAGAAAGAAGGAGGGGGCGGTGGCTTATGGTAAGTAAAGGCTTGAAACGTATTTACACATTTTTAATATTTTTATTTCTATATGCCCCAATAATAGTTTTGATAGTCTTTTCTTTCAATGACTCGAGATCAAGGGGAACATGGTCTGGATTTACCTTGAGATGGTATGTAGAATTATTTAGGGATCCAACCATATTAAAGGCCTTATATTATACTATTTTGATTGCAGTTCTATCATCTATTATATCAACTGTAATTGGAACATTTGCTGCCTTAGGTATCCACAATATGCCGGGTATAAGAAAGAAAGTAGTCTTAAATCTAAACTACTTACCTGTACTAAACCCTGACATAGTAACTGCAGTATCACTCATGGCCTTATATAGATTTTTTAGGTTAGATTTTGGCTTTACTACAATGTTGCTTTCTCATATAACATTTTGTATACCCTATGTAATACTATCTGTATTACCTAAGTTAAAGCAAATGAATAAACACTTGGCGGAAGCAGCTATGGACTTGGGAGCTACCCCATTTTATGCATTACGAAAAGTAGTAATCCCTGAAATAATGCCTGGGATTATCACAGGTGGATTGATAGCTTTCACCCTATCCATAGATGATTTTGTTATTAGTTTTTTCAACACTGGTAATGGAGTTTCAAACCTGAGTATTGAGATATTTTCCATGTCTAGAAGAGGAATAAACCCTACTATTAATGCATTATCAACACTTATGTTTGTAGGTTTACTCATCCTTCTATTAATTATTAATAAGAGAACAGAAAAAAATTAAAATGAGGTGTAATATGAAAAATAAAAAAATTGTAATGGTAATAGTATTACTTTCAATGATTGCTGTATTTGCTGTAGGCTGTGCTAGTGACGATAAACCAACTATCAATGTGTATAACTGGGGAGACTATATAGATTCAGATGTATTAAGAGACTTTGAAGATGAATTTAATATAAAGGTTAATTATTCTATGTACGAAACAAACGAAGACATGTATATAAAATTGAAACAAGGTGGATCTTCTTATGATGTGGTAATACCATCAGATTATATGATTGAAAGAATGATAAGGGAGGATCTAGTATTAAAAATAGATATGGATAATGTCCCAAACATTGCAAATATAGAAGAAGAATTGATGTACCCTGAATATGACCCGACAAATGAGTATTCAGTACCATATATGTGGGGAACTGTAGGTATACTATACAACACTACAATGGTTGATGAAGTGGTAGATAGTTGGGATATATTATGGGATGGGAAATATGCTGATCAAATCATTATGTTAAACAGTCAAAGGGATTCCCTTGCTGTAGCTCTAAAGAGATTAGGCTACTCAATGAATACAAGGGATATAGGGGAGTTAGAAGAAGCAAGAGATGAGCTTCTAGCACAAAAACCTCTTGTATATGCATATTTAGGTGACCAAGTTAAGGATACAATGATTGCAGGAGAAGCTGCTTTAGCAGTTGTTTATTCTGGGGATGCTGTAAATATGATAAGAGATAACCCTGATTTAGCCTATGCTCTACCAAGGGAAGGTTCAAATCTATGGTATGACAGTATGGTTATTCCAAGCTCTGCAAGAAATAAAGAAGGGGCTGAAATCTTTATTAACTATATGTCAAGACCAGATGTAGCAGCAAAAAATGCTGAATATATAGGCTACTCATCCCCTATTCCACAAGCAGTAGAGATGTTAGCAGAGGAATTAAGAAATTCAGAAGTAGCATATCCTGATCCAGATACTTTAGAAAATACAGAGGTATTTTTGGATGTATTAGAAGTAATAGATGTTTATGATAGAGTTTGGACGGAAGTTCAATCACAATAATATATAGAAAAAAAGAAGGCTTTGAAACTATTAAGTTTTAGAGCCTTAAAAATTGATTGATTGTAAAATATTTCACAATACAGTATAATTAATTTAATAGAAAATTGCAACAATAAAGAGACACTTATTTTAACGGGGTATAACAGGTTATTGATGATTTTAATACTTACCCCTTAAAAGATTTTCAAAATATAAATTGTGATGATATATGTGAAAAGTGCCATTTTTCAAAATTATGTCTACGTAAAAACAATCTAACAATTTATAGAAAAATTAGAGACAGGGTGTGAAACTATAATGGGTATTAAGAAAAAATCTAAATCTAGAATTATAACTAAAGTTCTCATTTTGACAATTTCAATCTATTTTATTATTTTTAATATTATAATACCTACATATAAAGATATAACAGCCCCTGATTACATCAAAAATTTCACAAGAGAACAAGCTTTAGAAGATTATGACTATATGTGGGAAATGCTAGAGGGGAATTTTCCCTATTTTGGTGTGGCAAATCGAATGCACGGCGTAGATAAGGCTATAGTTAAAAATCAATATAGAGAGATGATAGAAACAAGGGTAAATTTAGATTTCGATGGGTTTAATAGGCTGGTAAATAATTGCTTGGGGGAGTTTAGGGCAGTGGGTCATTTAAGTATTTTG
>CAZXWU010000024.1:0-15523 GCA_964644495.1 uncultured Tissierella sp. | reverse complement strand
CCTTATTGATAATGTCTACATCAACAGTCTTTGTAACAGCTACAAGTGTTACATCGTCTTCATCTCTTCCTGTTCTATAAAGAACATTTTTAATATCATCATTTATTCTTTCAATATTATCCTTTAAAATATTATCTACCTCCAAAACTAATTTATAATATCACCATCATTGAAGCTGTGTGGATTAATAATAATTTCATCATATAAAGATATTGTTCTTACTGGCTCATCTGAATCTTTATAAATATATCTACTTTGGTCACCTTTGGAAATAAAAGTAAAATCTTCCTTCTGATCCAGGATTTCAACTGGTCTAAATCTTACTATTCCATTAAACTCTTTTATATATACCCCTTTTTGTCCATCATTTTCAATAATTGACTTTGTTGGTATTAAATAGGCGGCTTCTTTTTTTAACAAGATATCAGTTGCTGGAAATCTTATATTATAATAATCATATAAATATGAATTGAACTTAACAATATATACAGCCCTTGCTCCTGATTCATTAATAGCTATTATACTACCAATTAAGCCTCTATCATTGTCCTCAATTGTTAGATTGATAGAATCACCAATTTCATAGGATTTCATGTCTTTAACATTGTCAATTTTAATGGCTAGATACCAATTAAAATTATTAATAATCTTAAACTTATCTATGGGTTTGTCCACTTCTTCACCTGATTTATTCTTATTAGAGTCTTCTATCTCAAGTTTGTCATAAGTATAATTTTCAAACTCTTTTGCTAAAAACAAATTTTCAAAGCCATCTATTTCAAATGATATAACCCCTGATTCCTGGCTATAATAATTTAAGCTATTAGTATTTATCTCATCAATAATAGTAGTTTTTCTAGCCTTTAAGCTTTCTAAACTTTGACTTAATAAGGTATTATCCATTGAAAGATCACTTAATTTATCGTCATAAAATAGGATTTGATTTTTTAAATGTATAACTTCCCCATAATTTTTTTCATTTATCCTCTTCTGTATCTTTTCTATTAAGGCCTCTTGGGAGAATTCTAATGTCTCCTTATCATTTGTAAATAGACTAGATTCATTATTCTTGGCCTCAAGAGTTTCAATTGCCCGATCTATTTCTTCTAACTCTTCTTTTATAATACTTAAATCCTTAGCAATATCAGATCTACCTATCTCGTATCCCTGGGAAAGTCTTTTACCTTCTTGAATATTGGGGTTAAGTTCTATATTGCCATCTATTTCATAAACATTCTCATCCATAATAAGAACACCTTGGGCCTTCATAGAGATAATATAATCCTCATCTTTAGGCAAGGTGGTTTTAGGATTATTAGCAATGATTCCATAGGCGGACCTTGCTAATAATAGACAAAAAATAGAAACTATAATTGCATTACGAATTTTTCTTTTTTTAATTCGCATATTTTTTTTCTCTTCATAAGTCATTCTCTCACCTTCTAGTTGTTGAAAAATCTACCATACTTGCTAATTATTTTAAAATCTAATATATTTTCAATTTTAAACTTAATTACATCATTATTATAAGTGATTAGGTGTATGGTATCTTCTGTTTTTTTAGCACCAATTATTATCCCACTTACTTTTTCCTTTTTCCTGGTAACTACTTGAATTTCATCACCTGATTTTACTCTTTGTCCTTTATATATGAATTCACTTATATCAGTATCACTTAAGTCCTCTTCTGTAAGATGTTTATTATCTATTATTATAATATTATTCTTCAGGAAAAACTTCTCCTTCATTACAACCAATATATAACCCGCTAAACTTAAAACAAAAACGCCTATAATAAGCCTATAAATAAATGTAAACAATTTGATTCATACCTCCTGATTCTATACTTATTACCATTATAGCATAATCACAAGGTCTTTAAAACACTTTAGAAAAGTAAAATTTACATTTTTGACAAATCTTCATACTTGTATTTAAATTAAATTAATGATAGATTAGTATGGTCTATTTATATTTGATAGTGTTTCCTTGGGACCCACTGTAAAAAAATCAAGGGAGTGATTTAATGATAAGATACAATAGGATTTTAGAAAAGAATCCTCGAGAGATTGTACTGTTAAAGTCGCACCCATGTAAATGGGGGCGATGTTTTTTTTGTGATTATATTAATGATAATTGCAATGATGAATTAGCCATGACTAAATTTAATAATAAGCTTTTAAAAAATATTACAGGTGAATTTAATAGTTTAGAGGTAATTAACTCAGCAAGTGTATTTGAGCTTCCAAAGGAGACCTTACAGGATATAAAAGACATAGCAGAAGAAAAAGGTATAGAAAAATTATATTTTGAAAGTTATTACTCTTATCGTCATAGGCTACAGGAAATAAGAGACTTTTTCAAGGGAATTCAAGTAGTATTTAAGTGTGGTATAGAAACTTTTGATGATGACTTTAGAAATGCTTATTTAAAAAAGGGGATTGTCTTTAAAAGCCCCCAAGAAGTATCCCAGTATTTTGAATCTATCTGTCTCTTAGTTGGAATTAAAGGACAAAGCAAAGAGATGATATCTAAGGATATCCAAATATTATTAAAACATTTTAAGCATGGATGTATCAATATCTATGTAGATAATACCAGTCCTGTTGAAGCTGATCCAAGACTTATAGATTGGTTTAGGAATGAATACTCATATCTTGAGGATATGAAGAATATAGAGATCTTATGGAATAATACTGATTTTGGGGTAGGTGAAGATAATGACCACTAAAAATTTAGTAAGAGGTGCAGCTGTAGCAGCTATATATGCCATACTAACATTATCACTTCCAGCATATGGAGCTTTACAATTTAGATTATCAGAGATTATGACCCTATTAGCCTACTTTGACCCATTTTATGTACTACCACTTACCATTGGATGTGCTATAGCAAATATAGCCAGTCCCTTTGGACTAATAGATGTAATATTTGGAAGCTTGGCAAGCTTTTTAGCTTTAACTGCCATGAGCAAAACCAAGAATATATATTTAGCCAGTATATGGCCTGCAGTATTTAGCTTTATTATTGGATTGGAGATAATGTTTTTGTCTACAGAGCCGATAAACTTCTTTTTAGTGACTGGCCAAATAATGCTATCTGAGTTTATAGTTGTTACTATAATTGGGGTACCTGTAATGAAACTAATGATGAAAGGACCACTAAAAGGTCATCTAGGTTTAAACTAGATGACCTTTAACATATAAGGACCTAAAATGTAAAGATGATATCAAAAGAGCTATCATCTTTACTATCATTTACTCCACGAATATAGATTTGATTTTCTTTGTTTGCCTTATATGTGGAAAAACTGTCATTTTTCCTTAGTTCTGATTTGAAATATATGTCCATTCTCTTTAATTTTACTAGATTGTCTACTTCAGAATCTGTAAAAGTATCATAGGCAAATTCACCATATCGTGTATTGTTTACATGACCTAAGCAATCAATATAGCTATTGTAGGCTATTCGCTCATCAATTTTTGTAAAATCCAAATTAATTTTATTGTTTGGTTTAGCTTCTATTATATGATCCTCAATTGGGTCTGAAATATAAAAAGGCGTCTCTCTTTTACGATAAACAGTACGCTTATCCATGTCTAATAGCACTGAAAAACTTGCTCCTTTGATTAGTATTTCGCCCTTTTCATCTGTAAATAAATACTCACGTCTGTAGAATGGTCCTCTCCTTCCGGAATGCCATGTTTTACCTATTAATCTAGTGATCCCTTCAATAGGTTTAACAATTTCAATGGATATTGAGATAAAAGCCCAGGCTAAATTACTTTCCATAGTAGTATCCACATTGATATCTATTTTATCTAAATGCCTATCCCCTAATTCCACAAATAATTTCTGATAGCCATGGGGTTTCAATAGATTATTTTCATTTAAATCTGATAGTTCATTTACTAACTCATATGTACGTTCTGTCTCTAATATCATCTTATCTACCTTTCTTAGTAAAATTGACTTCTTATTACATTATATATTGTAATTATTATATCATACTTTTTCAAAGCTTGGATTCACTTTAATTCTTACTTTAAAATAAAAATAGGACCGATTGGCCCTATCTAAATTATTATTAATATTAAACCAGCACTACCATCATTCACAATCTTTTCAAGTGCCTTTCTCATTTTATTCCTTGCATCTTCTGGCATTGCCGTCAACTTGCCACTTAATTGTTCTGTTACTAGATCATTTAAAGATTTACCAAATAAATTAGTGGACCAAATCTTAGAAGGATCATTTTCAAATTCAGAAGCAAAATATTGAAGCATTTCTTCAGATTGTTTTTCTGAACCAATCAAAGGTGATACTTCTGTACCAATATTTGCCCTCATAATATGAAGTGACGGTGCTGTAGCTTGGAGTTTGACTCCAAACCTATTGCCCTGTCTAAACATTTCTGGTTCTGCTAGTTCCAACTCATCCAATGTTGGGCTTACATATCCATATCCAAATTCCCTTGCATCCTTTAAAGCACTTTCTATCTTGGAGTACTCTTTCTTTATTTCAGCCAGCTTATTTATTAGACCAAGCATTTGGTGGTCTCCAGTAATATTATATCCTGTTAATTCCTTCAGTATTTGATAGAATAGTGATTCATCTACTTCAAAATTAGTATGAACTACTCCTTCACCAAGATTGATTTCATTAATTGATACACTTTTTACTATATCCAAATCCCTGATAGGGTCCATAGCATCAAATACTTGATCTAACTTTTGTAGATCTTCCATAGCAGGTCTTAAGGATTGCATTATATTTGATTTTATCCAATGGTTCTTTGGTAAACCTTCAACCCATTTAGGTAGGTTTATAGTTATTTCCTTGACTGGGAATTCAAATAGTAGTTTTTCAAATACTTTTTCTACATCACTTACTAGCATGTTCAAACAATCCATTGTAACTACAGAGATTCCATATTTATCTTGTAGGCTCTCTTTCAATGCAATTGTTGAATCAAGTTCAGGATGTCTTGAATTAAGTATTATAACAAATGGTTTACCCAATTCTTTCAACTCATTTATAACCCTTTCTTCAGCCTTAATATAATTTGATCTTTCGATATCTGTAATGGATCCATCAGTTGTAACCACAAATCCTATAGTAGAATGGTCCTCAATTACCTTTCTGGTTCCTACCTCTGCTGCCTCTTCAAAAGACATCTCTTCATCACTCCAAGGTGTAGTTACCATTCTTGGCATTTCATCTTCAATATGCCCTAAAGCACCCTTGACTAAGTAGCCAACACAGTCCACCATTCTAACTTTAAATTTTACATTTTCCTTGAGTGTTAGCTCTATTGCTTCGTTAGGTATAAATTTTGGTTCTGTAGTCATTATGGTTTTACCGGATCCGCTTAATGGCAATTCATCTTT
This sequence comes from uncultured Tissierella sp., assembly GCA_964644495.1. Classification (GTDB taxonomy): domain Bacteria; phylum Bacillota; class Clostridia; order Tissierellales; family Tissierellaceae; genus JAAYTL01. The sequence goes on along the minus strand of CAZXWU010000024.1, from coordinate 10,133 downwards.
AGCTCTTTCTTTCTTATGTGTATTATCAATATTAGGTATTACTAATAACTCCATAAATCTTTTTATAAATGTAGATTTTCCTGTACGAACTGGCCCTACAATCCCAGCGTATATATCACCTTCTGTACGATCCGCTATATCCTTGTATATATCGAATTGCATCATAATTAACCCCCTTACTCTTATTTACAGTACTAATATTATATGTATACGTCTTAGTATCAATAAATATTACAAGCTAGGAGAAATTTTCCTTACAATAATAAATCTATATAAAAAGGAAAAAACCTACTTTATCCAGTAGGTTTACCATGGCAAATTATCCATTGATACAATGTTTTCCATTTCAATCTTCTTATCTCTTTCCATTAAATTGGGAACAGAGTCCTTAACTTCTTTACCTTCATATAAAACCCCATATAACTCTTCAGTTATAGGCATATCTATTCCATATTTCTTAGCCAGCTCATAGGCTGATTTTGTGGTCTTAATCCCTTCAACTACCATACCTACTTCATCAATAGCCTCTTCCACAGTCTTCCCTTGCCCAATAAGAATACCAGCTTTCCTGTTTCTACTTAGCATACTTGTACATGTAACTATTAAATCACCGATACCAGCTAAACCAGAAAAAGTATTTATGTTTGCGCCCATTTTCTCTCCAAGTCTAGCCATTTCAAAAAGACCTCTAGTCATTAAGGCAGCCTTAGTATTGTCACCATAGCCTAGACCATCAGACACACCTGCCCCTAATGCAATAATGTTCTTTAAGGATCCTCCTAGCTCAACTCCAATAACATCTGGATTTGTATAAACTCTAAAAAATGGTGTCATAAAAATATCTTGGACATACTCAGCTACTTGTTTGTCCACAGATGATGAGACAATTGTTGTTGGAATCTCTATAGCTACCTCTTCTGCATGAGAAGGACCTGATAGCATGGCGTATTTATTATTAGGTAGGATCTCATTTACGACCTCTGAAATCCTCATTAAGCTATTGTTTTCTATACCCTTAGCTACATTAACAATTATCATATCTTCACTAATATATTTTTTATGGTTTAATAATATTTCCCTAATTCCATGAGAGGGTGTGGCTAATAGTATAATATCCTTATGATTTATGGTTTTTTCAATATCATTGGATACATTAAGATTACGGGGAAACTTTACCCCAGGCAGATACTTTGTATTTTCTCTTCTTAGTTTTATATCTTCAATCTGTTTTTGATTTCTTAACCAAATATCCACCTCTAGGCCCTTATTTGCAAGCAAGATAGCCAAAGCCGAACCCCAGCTTCCTCCTCCCAAGACCCCTATTTTTTGATTCATTAAATCACCTACCAATTTTATTTTCATTTCCAGTTAATAATCGCTCAATATTAGATTTATGTCTGATAATTGAAAAGATGGCTAAAAGTAAAGCCACAAAAAAATGCTGCCTGTTAAAGTCTCCTGCAAGTAGAGCATAACTTATTGGAACGGATATTAAAAACACCAAAGACCCCAGCGACACATATCTAGTAATAAATATTAATATAATAGCTAGTGGAGCTGCTGCAAGTGCACTAAGAAAATGTAAGCTTGCCAATACACCTATTGAGGTGGCAACTCCTTTTCCCCCTTTAAATTGTAGAAATATTGGCCAATTATGACCTATTACTACAAAAAATCCGCAAAGTAATCCCCCATTATAGCCCATAATAAACCTACCTACTAATACAGCAAAAATACCTTTCAAGACATCTAAGAGGAAAGTAAGAGCTCCAAGTTTTAGACCCATAACCCTTAGAGCATTAGTAGCACCAGCATTACCACTACCATGATTCCTTATATCTATCCCCTTAGATAAAGTACCTACAAAGTAGGCTGATGAAAAACTTCCTAATAAATATCCTAATATTATTGTTAATATTATTTTCATACTTATTCACCTTTTCCTCTTTGCCTAAATTCAAACTGGATAGGGCTACCATCAAAACCAAAATGACTACGGATTTGATTCTCTAAATATCTTTCATATGAAAAATGCATTAATTCTTTATCGTTAATGAATACCACAAACTTAGGAGGCCTCACTGATGCTTGAGTCCCATAATAGATCCTTAGTCTTTTACCCTTGTCAGATGGTGGTTGATTCATTAGTACAGCCTGGTTGATTATATCATTTAGTACACCTGTAGAAATTCTTAGATTATAGTTGTTGTTTACAAGATTGACTAGTTCCAATAGTTTATCTATTCTCTGTCCGGTTTTAGCTGATATAAATATAATTGGAGCATAAGCCATGAAAGCCAATGTCACTCTTAAGTCCTTTTCAAAGGTTTTATATGTTTTGCCATCCTTTTCAATCAAGTCCCATTTATTCACAGCAATAATCATAGCTTTACCATTGTCATGGGCATATCCAGCTATTTTGGTATCCTGCTCTGTTACACCTTCCGTAGCATCGATTACCAAGACACAAATATCAGATCTATCAACAGCTGCTAGTGTCCTAACAACTGAGTATCTTTCAACATTTTCATAGATTTTTTTCTTTTTCCTAAGTCCTGCAGTATCTACCAGTACATAAGCATTTTCCCCATAGGAAAAGTAACTGTCAATAGAATCCCTAGTAGTACCTGGAATATTGGTAACTATAACCCTTTCCTCTCCTAAAATATAATTTATTAGGGAAGATTTACCTACGTTTGGCTTACCAATAAAAGTTACCTTTACAGGATCCTCATTGTCTTCAGTATCCCTGTCTTCTGGGAAATACTTTAAAACCTCATCTAATAAATCACCTATACCCAAGGCCTGCTCAGCGGAAACCAGGACAGGCTCACCAAGACCTAGTTCATAAAACTCATATATCTCACTTGGAGTCTTAGAAGTATCAATCTTATTGCATACTAGTATTACATTCTTGCCAGATCTTCGGAGTATATTACCTATTTCTCTATCTGTGGAAGTCAGTCCATCTAAACCATCAACAACAAACAATATTACATCAGCCGTATCTATGGCTATGTCTGCCTGTCTTCTAATATTTGACATAATAGTGTCATCATTCTCTGGTTCCAATCCACCAGTATCTATCAGCGTGAAATAATTGCCTAACCACTCTGCTTCTGCATAAATTCTATCTCTGGTTACTCCTGGACTATCCTCAGTAATTGCTATTCTATGACCTACAATTCTATTAAATAATGTGGACTTACCTACATTTGGTCTACCTACTATACATACAATTGCTCTATTCATTACTTCACCCCTAATATTAACTTATCTATTATATCTTTACCTGAAACCTCAGTAACAATTATTTCTATATCCAATTCTTTAGATGCTTCATCCACACTTAAATTGTCCAGGAATATTTCTTCGTCGCATTTCATCATAGATATTGGTATTAAAATTCCATCTGCATCCTTACCCTTAAGTTGAGAAACAAGATCTATTCCAGTAATTAAACCAGAAACTGTAATCTTTTCTCCAAAGAATTTATTGACTATAGGCACAACTTCAATTTCAAGACCAATAAATCTTTCTGCAATTTTTGAGAAGATATCTTCTATAAAATCATAGGCTAAGCTAGCTGTAGCTACAATATATTTCTTATCTACTTGGATTTTATCCTTTAGTTTAGTTAATTCTAAATCAACTTCATCTTGAAATAACCTCATAAGTCCTACACCATTTTCCAACTGGGGAAATCCTTCGTATTCATCATAAAATGGTATCTCTCTTTTTGATAAGGCAAAGAACTCATCAGATGGGAATACAAATCTAGTCCTAAGATCCTTCATAAAATTATCTTGTAATATCTGTAAAGAATCTAATACTTGGCCTGCAGACTCCTTGTTAAAGGTATCTACTTTGGCTAGTTTTTCTCTATATTTTGTTATTCCAATAGGCACTACTGCCACTGATTCAACTGATGGATATAGATTTGATAAGTCAGATAAGGTTCTTTCTAACTCCTTTCCATCATTCACTCCAGGGACCAGAACAATTTGGCAATTAACCTCCAACTTGGCTTCATGAAATCTTTTCAATATATCATAAATTTTTCCAGCATTCTTGTTGTTTAACATTTGTATCCTTAAATCAGGATTAGTTGTGTGAACACTTATATTTATAGGGCTAAGTCTGTATTTTATTATCCGATCTATTTCACTATCACTCATATTAGTTAGGGTAATAAAATTTCCCTGTAAAAATGATAGGCGTGAGTCATCATCTTTAAAATACAAGGTTTCCCTCATATTAGGAGGCAATTGATCAACAAAGCAGAAGATACATTTATTTCTACAGGATTTGGCCTTATCAATTAGTGGATTAGTAAATATTATACCCAGATCTTCATCATAGTCTTTTTCAATCTCATACTCCCATACTTCACCATTGGATTTCTCAATTTCCAATAGAATAAGATCATCTGATACCAAGTACTTATAATCAATTATATCCCTAACCTTATCTCCATTGATACTTAATATGATGTCACCAGCTTCTATCTCTAAGTCTTCAGCAATACTTCCCTCGGCTACTTCTTCTATTATATTTCTAGATTCATTATAATTTCTTAATTCCATTCATCTTCCACCTTTATATAACTTTTAAATATGTAGCCTACAGAAAAGTCTGTAGGCGTATCGAATTAGTATAGTGGAAATCTTTCACATAGTTTAGATACTTTATCTTTAATTCTTTCTCTATCATTATTTTCATCTAAGGCTAAAGTGATAATTTCAGCTATTTCTTTCATTTCGTCTTCCTTCATTCCTCTAGTGGTTACAGCAGGAGTCCCAATTCTAATACCACTAGTTATAAATGGACTCTCTGGATCAAAAGGAATAGTGTTTTTATTAGTTGCTAACCCAATTTCATCAAGTAGTCCTTCTGCTTTCTTGCCTGTTAGGTTTTTACTTCTTACATCCATTAAAATTAAATGAGTGTCAGTTCCACCAGATACTATTCTAAATTCATTAGACTTAAGCTCATCAGCTAGCACCTTAGCATTAAGGATTACTTGCTCTTGATATTCCTTGAAACCATCATTTAATGCTTCTCCAAATGCTACTGCTTTAGCAGCAATTATATGCATCAAAGGTCCGCCTTGTAGACCAGGGAATATGGCTTTATCAATCATCTTAGCATACTTTTCTTTGCAAAGTATAGCTCCACCTCTAGGGCCCCTTAAGGTCTTGTGAGTAGTTGTAGTTACAAAATCTGCATATGGTACTGGGCTTTGATGTAAACCTGCTGCCACAAGACCAGCTATATGTGCCATATCAACCATTAAGTAAGCCCCTATTTCATCAGCTATATCTTTAAACTTTTTAAAGTCAATAGTTCTTGGATATGCACTTGCACCTGCAACTATTAATTTTGGTCTTTCCCTTAGGCCAATCTCTCTTACCTTTTCATAGTCTATTGTTTCTGTATCCTTGTCAACTCCATATTCAACAAAATTATAATAAGTACCAGATATATTTACAGGGCTACCATGGGTCAAATGTCCTCCTTGAGATAAATTCATTCCTAAAACTTTATCTCCAGGTTTTAAAATTGCAAAATATACACCTAGATTTGCATTGGATCCTGAGTGAGGCTGTACATTAGCGTGTTCTGCATTAAATAGTTTCTTTAATCTATCAATTGCTAGCTCCTCAGCTAAGTCAACTATTTCACAACCTCCATAATATCTCTTGCCCGGATAGCCTTCGGCATATTTATTAGTCAATTGGCTTCCCATAGCCTCTAAAACCTGCTCACTTACAAAATTTTCCGATGCAATCAACTCAATATGCTTCTGTTGTCTACTGATTTCTTTTTGAATAATCTCCATGATAGAAGGATCATTTTTCGCGATATTATCAAAATTCATGTACATCTACCTCTTTTCGTATTATAATAGTTAATGATGTTTGACTAAAATACATAATTTAATAGAATGTAATCAAGCAATAAATTAAAATACATTTTCATTATATATATATTATACCATATTTACAATATTATTAACTAATTGAGGTGCAAATTATGAATCATTTCACTATAAAGAATGAGCATGAAGTGAAAATGCTAATGAAATTAGCTATTTTCTCTGGAGAGGTATTGCTGGGAAATGGTGCAGAGGCTTATAGAGTTGAAGACACTATGGAAAGAATCTGTGATTCCAGAGAAAACATTTCCAATGTTAATTCTTTTGTTACCCAAACTGGGATTTTCCTTACCTTTGAATATGATAATAAACCATATGTTAACTTTAAACGGGTCAGAAATGGTGCCATTAATCTAAAGAGGATAAGTGAAGTAAATAGGTTTTCTAGGAAATTTGTCTGCACCAATATCTCATTAGAAGATGGATTAAAGGCCATGGATGAAATAGATAAAATGAAGACCTATTCTAAATTAGATAAGGCAATTTTTGGTGCTGCATCTGCAGCTTTCTTTACCCTAATGTTTGGTGGTAATATACGAGACTTCTTTGCTAGTTTTATAGGGAGTTTCCTTGTAATATCTATAATGAATATAACCAATAAATTCAAGCTGACATTTTTTATAGATAATTTTCTTGGAGCATTCTTAGCTTCATTGTTTGCCAGTATATCTATTAGGATTGGACTAGGTACTAATCTAGATATGATAATCATAGGCTCAATCATGTATCTAGTACCTGGAGTAGCTATTACCAATGCAATTCGTGATACTATGAGTGGTGACTCTCTATCAGGATTATCTAAAGGTATGGAGGCAATATTTTCAGCCTTAGCCATAGCTTTTGGTGTAGGTGTGGTACTAGCGATTTATATTTGAAAGGTGGATTATATTTATGAATTATATGCAGTTAATATATCAACTTGTTTTAGGTTTTTTTGCTACTATTGGATTTGCAGTCTATTTTTATGCTCCCTTGGATTCAATATTTGCATCAGGAGTGGCAGGAGGACTTTCTTGGGTAATCCTTTATATATTTATGAATAACTTTAATAATAAGATTTTAGGAACCTTTCTAGGAGCTTTTCTAGTGGGCATACTGGGTGAATTCCTTGCAAGAAAATTGAAAAAGCCAGCAACAGTATTTATTACCCCTGGAATAGTATCCCTGGTACCTGGTGCTGGCATGTATTATACAATGCTTTATTTAGTTCAAAATGATTTTCCTCAAGCTCTTGTAGTTGGTTCAGAAACATTTTTTATGGCTGCTGCAATATCTATAGGAATTATTGTATCAACCATATTCTCTAAATCACTTAGGATTATTAAAAAGAAGCATAGTTAATTTTGTTTTGAATACTTTAAAAGAATATCAATCAATTTAGCTATGTCTTCTTCATCAGAAGACCCATCTAAATAATCTTGTATACATTGATTCATATAGTTTTCCAAGATTAGTCCACCTGCATTATTTAAGGCGGACCTAGCTGCAGCGACTTGTGTCAATATATCACCACAAAACTTTTCTTCTTCAACCATCTTTTGTATACCTTTAATCTGTCCTTCTATTCTTCTTAATCTTGTAATCACTTTTGATTTATCTTCCAAGTTTTCACTCCTTAAACAGGATTTTCATCAATGCTTTAATTGTTGGATATGATCCTTGAAATTGTAACGATTTTTTCTTCCTTTTTTGCTATACTATTATCAATTAATTTCAATATACCATATGAAACTACTAAGGCTACAAGACCTGTCAAAAAGCTAAGAACTTCATAATTACCATATCCTCTAGACTGGAAATATTCATTTCCCAATGCTATCCCCAGGATTAAAAATGCCAGTGGTAAAATGTATATGATAAAAGTATATTTTAAAATCTTCTTTGTTTCTGCTTGTATTTCTACAATATCACCGAGCTTAGCATTTACTTTATTATTAATTATAATACGATGTGGTGATTCTTCACAACTTGATCCACAAGATGCACAGTTAGAGCCACAAGCTGAAACTCTTCGCACTTCTAAAACAACATCCTTATCATTAACTTCTCTAACAATACCAATTTGTTGCATCAAGACACCTCCTACTTCAATCAAATATAATTTACAAACATTTAAATTAATTATATCATAATATACAAAATTTAGCTCCCTAATTTATAATCTTCTTGGGATTTTCCCTTCAAAAGAAAAGTATAGATATTATTTGAGGCCACTGAATAAGTTTTTAGTGGCCTCATTATTAATCATTCTTCTTTAAGTCTATCTTTATGTGTGCTTCATCTAACTGTGCTTGAGATACACTTGTTGGTGCATCAGTTAGAAGGCAAGTAGCAGATTGAGTCTTTGGAAATGCTATAACATCCCTGATATTTGAAGTATTGGTCAATGTCATAATTAACCTATCAAAACCAAATGCAATACCTCCATGTGGTGGTGTTCCATATTTAAAGGCCTCAAGTAAAAATCCAAACTTATCTTGGGCTTCTTCCTTACTCAATCCCAATGCTTTAAACATCCTACTTTGAAGATCTGAATTATTGATTCTGATACTTCCGCCACCCATTTCGTCACCATTAATAACAATATCATAGGCCCTAGCTCGAACAGCTTCAGGATTACTTTCTAATAGATGAATATCCTCATCCATTGGTGAGGTGAATGGATGATGTTTAGCTACATATCTATCCTCTTCTTCATCATACTCAAATAATGGGAACTCTGTAATCCAAACTAGTTTATATTCATTAGGATCGATTATATCAAGTCTTTTTGCAACTTCATTTCTAAGATTGCCTAGGCTATCGCTAACAACAGATAACTTATCCGCAACAAATAGGAGTAAGTCACCTACTTGGCCATCCATTTTGTTTAATATCTCACTAATCTCTTCTTCTTTAAAGAATTTTCCAATTGGTGAAGTTAGTCCTTCTTCAGTAACCTTAATCCATGCTAAGCCTTTGGCACCATAGGTTTTTGCATATTCCTCTAAATTTGAAATGTCTTTCCTAGTAAAACTATCTCCATAGCCTTTTACATTTATCCCTTTGACATAACCGCCATTTTCAACAGTAGATGAAAACACCTTAAAATCAGATTGCCCAGCTATTTCCGATATATCAACTAATTCAAAGCCAAATCTTAAGTCGGGCTTATCTACACCAAATCTTTCCATGGCTTCTTTGTATACCATTCTTTTGATTGGCAATTCAATTTCGATACCTTTTATCTCCTTGAATAGAGTATAGATGAACTTTTCGTTAATAGCTAGTACGTCATCCACATCAACAAAGGACATTTCAATATCAATTTGAGTAAACTCAGGTTGTCTGTTTGCTCTTAAATCTTCATCTCTAAAACATTTAACAATTTGATAATATCTATCCATACCTGAAACCATCAAAAGTTGTTTCAAGATCTGTGGTGATTGTGGTAGTGCATAAAATTCACCAGGATTAACCCTGCTTGGTACTAGGTAGTCCCTTGCCCCCTCTGGAGTTGGCTTAGTAAGCACAGGTGTCTCTACTTCTATAAAGTTATTCTCATAGAAGAAATCTCTAACTACCTTTGCTGCCTTAGCCCTAATTTTAAGCTTTGATTGCATTGAAGGCTTTCTTAAATCTAGATATCTATATTTTAATCTCATAGATTCAGACACATTGTCATCATCTTTAATATAGATTGGCGGAGTTTCAGATTCGTCTAAAATCTTCAATTCTTTAGCTAATATTTCTATCTCACCTGTAGGGATTTCCTTGTTTACTGACTGTCGTTCTCTTACTACACCTTTAACTGCTAATACATACTCCGATCTGATTTTTTCTGCTTTCTTGAATTTGTCCTCAGAAATAGTGTCATCAAATACTATCTGTGTTATACCAGTGGTGTCTCTTAAATCAACAAAGATTAAGGAACCTAAATTTCTTTCTCTTTGGGCCCAACCCATCAAAACAACCTCTTTACCCACATCTTGTGGTCTAAGCTCACCACACATATTTGTCCTTCTAAAGTTACCCATTGTTTCTCCCATTAATTTCCCTCCTAAATAAAATAAGAACCCCCAGCCAAGAGGCAATCAAAGATTGGTCTTGGGTCCTGGGAACCTTCTTGTTACACAAAAAAACCCTCATCTCTGATGTATTCAGGGACGAGGGGTTAGCTCGCGGTACCACCCTAATTAGGTATTCCTCACTCAAA
>CAZXWU010000023.1:0-15556 GCA_964644495.1 uncultured Tissierella sp. | reverse complement strand
CCAATATAATTATAATCAACAGAAAATACCATTGCTAATATGAAAGCACCAATGATTATACTAGCCCTTCCAAGGCCATTATCTTCATCCTGCTTATCTAATAGATACATAGTTATCAAACCAATGAAAAGAGTGAAGAATATATTTTGATGGCTAAAATCAAGACCACCATAAAAAGCCAGATCAAAAGGTATCTCTGATATTAAGGCAAATATGAGTAGCCTTGTTGCATATCTCTTTATATTACTAGTATGAGTGTATCCTTCAACTAGTAAGAAACAATAGATCGGAAAGGCAATTCTACCAACAATTCTATATATTGGGATATTACTTTGAAATACTGCACCGTAGTGATCTATTATCATTGACGTAAGTGCTATAATTTTTAATTTAAAAACATCCATATTTAAACGCCTCACTTCTAATGAGTTTGATAACTTCATTATACATCTATTAATGGCAATTTTAAACATTTTAATTTTTAAATTATCAATGACACTAAATTTTAATGTAAAGTAGTCTATGAAAAGACAGAGTCAAAGATATCAGGCGTCATATTGTTGTTATGCTGAGGTGTGTGCAATTCGAGAACCGTCCCCGAGTTGCACGAGTTGCACGAATTGCACGAAAATTAAATGAAAGGGGGAATTAACTTGAAGTGGTTAGCAATTTTCAATATTGCTTTTGGTATATTTTACTTAATCTATTCTATAAGCTTCAGAGATAAACCAACAATATATTTTAAGGATATAAAAATTATAGAAGGGAAAGAGGATAAGTATTTGAAACTTCAATTGTATTTTTCAATCTCTATTTCCCTTATATTTATTCTTGTTGGTATCATAGTAGGAAAATATAACATCGATTATATATATATACTGCTAACACCATTGATCCTTCATGTAGTCAATTTTATGGTAAAAGTAATCGCTAAAGCAAAAGGGTATGTAGAATCCTAATGACACAAAAGAACCGTCCCTCTGTGCTATATTATCTACATCACAATTATTCTTAAAGTTAAAGTTTAACATTAAGCATGAAAGCTTGGAAAATACAGATTATCAAAGTTAATGTAATAGATTAACTTTAAGCTTTAATGCTATTTTTTTCCTTGACATACATAGATGTTCGAGGTATCCTATACATAGAAGGTCTATGTATTAGATATGGAGGTGTAGATGTGAAATTAGATAAGGGATTAATAGGTGGTAGTACAAATCTATTGCTGCTATCCTTAATACAAGAAAAAGACAGGTACGGCTATGAGATGATAAGGGAACTGGAGTTACGTTCAGAGGATACATTTCAGTTTAAGGAAGGTACACTTTATCCAGTACTTCATAAATTAGAGAACAAGGGATATGTAAAATCTTATCTAGCTAAGGGTGATACTGGAAGAGAACGGAAATATTACAAGATAACTAAAAAGGGCAGAAAACAACTCATTGAAGAGAAAGGCCAGTGGCAAGTATTTACCCAATCAGTGGAGAAAGTGATTTATGGTGATGAATATGAGTTTATCTAGAAGTAATGAATTCATAAATGAGGTAATATCCTATATCAAATTTCCCTTCGATAGGGATGACATAGAGGAAGAGCTAAGGCATCATATACAGGATAAGATGGAATATTACCACAGCGAGGGAATGGACCACACTAGAGCTGAGGAACTTACTTTAAAGGATATGGGAGATCCAAAGGAAATAGGTATTGCCTTGAGTAAAGAACATAATCCTATTTTAGGCTGGATATACGCTATTAGCAAGGGAATATTATATGTAAACTTAGGATTTTTTGCATCTTCATTGATTATGTGGTCATTAGCTTTTATATTCTCTATAGGACCTGTATATGATATTCCAAAAGAAAATATAGTATATAATATTGAGATGGATGAGATGGTTCAAATCGATGATAGAGTAATAAACTTTACGAATGTGATTTATGAAAAAAATGGGGATATGACTATAGTCTATGAATATAATCAAGGTGAATTGTTTGGGGGAGGATGGCCCCTTTATAGCATTGGAATTGTAAAAGATAATTTAGGAAATGATTATTCTTTTGTGGGTTCAGGAGGTTCAGTAGGGCTTCTTACTACTAAAGGGGTAAGTACTGTTAGTGATTTTCCTGAGGAAGCAGATACATTGATTATTGAATATGACAGATTCAATAGATATTACAAGCTTGAAGTGCCACTTAAGGCAGGTGAATCCAATGAGTAGAAAGAAAAAGTTAGCTAGAAATATAATTATTCTATTGATATTATTCATATTAAGATTTGCTAGCAACAATCTATATTTTACGCCATTAGCTGCTCATGAAGCATCTGAAAAAAGTAGGAACTATGGTCCTTCACAAGTTGTACATGTAGAGAATTTTGATGGTGGGAAGTTTATCCTAGGTAAATATGATAAATGGATATGGCTAAATAAAGTCAAGAAGTCAATGTTTATCTTTTGGACTTTTGATAGTGTTCAAGGACCAATGGAAGTAGATACAAGAGAAGCCTTGATTTATTCTTGGGGCTACTCAAGACCTTTCTTTAAATACTACGGAATTATTAATGATGACAATATAAGCAAGATAGAGGTAACTACTGATAGTGGGACTGTCCTTACTCAGACGGACTTTTATGATGATATGTTTTTACTGACAGTAGAAGAGGAAACTCGTTTTCATAGCATCAAAGCTTATGATTCACAAGGAAACATACTATATGAAGATGATAGAGGCTGGAGGTATGAAAATCGTAATCCATAATTTCGGATTACGATTTTTATTATATAAAACTATACCTCTTAATCGCTAATAGCTACCACTTGCCTTAAGACTATGTACAATTAGTTATTTACATATATAATAAAAGTAAGAAAGGAGGATTTATGAAGATTAAAATTGAAATAGATAAAAGTATAGATGAAGATGAAATAATAATAAGGACCAGGGAAATGACAGAAGAAATCTTAGAATTAGAAAATTTACTCACTTCATTTATGAAAAAGAAATTAGAAATAAAATTTTTCAAAGATGATACAGAGTACTTTTTAAAGTTTGAGGACATCTTATTTTTCCAAACAGAAGTCAATCTGGTATATGGACATACAAGAGATGATGCATATCTGGTTAAGAATAAGTTATATGAATTAGAAGAAATCCTCCCAATATACTTTATTAGAATTTCTAAATCAACCATTGTTAATTTGAAGGAAATATCTTCACTTAAAAGAAATCTAGGATCGGTTTCCACTATAACTTTTTATGATTCCCACAAGATAAACTATGTATCTAGACATTATTACAAAATTTTTAAAGAGAAATTGGAGGAAATAAAATTATGAAAAAAGAAAACAAGGTCTTACTAGGCGTTATTCTTATTTTGGTAGCATTAATGATGATTTTGCAGGATAGTAGATTTTACTACCTCTTACCATTTATAGGTGGGTGGAGTGTACTTGAACTATTGGTTGCAGGTATACTTATCTACTGGACTATAAAGCATATAATCAAAAAAAGCTTTATAAGTTCTAGTTTTTTCTTTGGAGTTTTTCTACTTCTAAATAAAGCTAACTTAAATATTGCTCAAATAAATAATTGGAAAATAATATTAGTTTGCTTTTTAATAGGACTTGGTCTAACTTTAATGCTGAATGGCAAAGAATTCAATGTAGAATATAAGGTTCATATTGATGATAAAAAAAGGTCTAGAAACAGTAAAAAAGATAATAAATTTTTCACTAGGGATAATTTCCTAAAAATAGATAAAGTATTTAGCAGCTCCGTAGAATATATTGAGCCCATGGACTTTGAAGGGGGAGATATAGAATTAGTGTTTAGCAACCTTTCTATATATCTGGATAAAGTAGAATTAACTGATGATATAGGATATCTTCACATAGAACCTGTATTTTCTTCCCTAAGTTTATACATCCCTAAGGATTGGGAAATTTCATCTGAAATTAGTCTAGTAGGGGCAAATATTAGTGAGCATAATTATGATAAAGATATTGTGAAAAATAAAAGATTAAAGCTTAGTGGAGATGGAGTCTTTAGTAGTATAAAGATATATTATATTTAAATACCTATCCATTGTGCATCAATTAATAACAGTAGGCTTTCCATAGGAGAGTCTACTGTTATTTTTAGTTCTAATTGTCTAGCAAATACTAGTTTAACTAAGTTGTAAAAAGGCATAATATATTATAAAATCAAAGATAGGAAAGAGAAGGAGCTATTATGAAGAAAACAAACAAAAGACTAATATTTATGACCATAATATTATTGTTGATTATAGGATGCACACCACAAAACCAAGTACCACCTCTAGGTACTAATCCAGATCCAGTGGATAACCCACCTATAGATGATATAGAGGATCCAATCCTTGAAGTGGATGAAATCCAAGAGAAGCTTGATTCCATGACATTGGAAGAGAAGCTAGGACAGCTACTAATAGTTGGTTTTGAAGGTAGAGAATTAGATGACAATATTAGAACATATATTGAAGACTTAGGGGTAGGTGGACTAATATTCTTTGGAAGAAATATTGAATCTGCGGATCAAGTGAATGGTCTAGTTGAAGATATAAATGATATGAGCAAGATTCCCTTATTTCTTGCAATAGATGAAGAAGGTGGTATAGTTAGCCGGATGCCCCAAGACTATAGGAGATTGCCAGATTCAATTGATATAGGAAATACTAATGATAGAGACTTGGCCTTAGAATATGGAGAACTATTGGGAAACAGAGTAAGGAGCCTAGGCCTCAATCTAAACTTTGCTCCTGTAATGGATATTCATTCCAATCCAAGCAACCCAGTCATTGGTAAAAGAGCCTTTGCTACTTCTGCTGATATAGTATCAGACATGGGAATGAATGTAGCCAAGGGTATAAGAAATACAAATGTAATCCCTAGTATAAAACATTTCCCTGGACATGGTGATACTTCGACAGATTCCCACATAGATTTACCTATTATCCATAAAAGTTTAGATGATATAAGAGACTTTGAACTTATACCATTTAAGAGAGCCATTGAAGAGGATATTGAAATGATAATGAGCGCCCATATCTTGATTCCTTCAATAGATGAAGAATACCCAGCCACACTTTCTGAGAAGATATTAGGTGATTTACTGAGAGATGAGATGGGATACAATGGTGTGATCATTTCCGATGATATGACGATGGGTGCCATAGTGAACAATTATTCATTGGAGGAAGCTTCTATAGATTTCTTACATGCAGGCGGAGATATTATTCTAATATGTCACGGTCTAGATAATCCTAGACTAGTATATGATAAGATAATGGAAAGCATAGAAACAGGGGAATTGACAGAGGAAGTTATAGATGAAAAGGTATATAGAATACTAGAATTAAAGGATAGATATTTGGGTGAAGAAATTATAGATATAAATGCCCAAGAATTAAACTCTAAAGCTGAAGAGATTATCAACAAATTATAGATTGTGGAGGGAACTATGAAAAGGGTTATTGGTATTGATTTAGGCGGGACGAGTATAAATGGTGGCTTAATTGATGAAGATGGCAATATTTTAAAAAGAGCTGACAAGGATACTCTTACAGCAAATGGGAGATCTGAGGTCCTTGAAAGAATTAGTCAAGTAATAGAGATTCTCATGGAATATAGCGTCATAGGTATTGGTATAGGTTCTCCAGGTTTTATAGATTCCAATGAAGGAAAGGTTCTAAAGATAGGGGGCAATATCAAGGAATGGGCTGGGACCAATATCAAAGGTGAATTGCAAAAAGACTTCCCAAATATGCCGATATTCCTGGAAAATGATGCCAATGTGGCAGCCATATGCGAGTATTGGAAGGGTGCAGCAAGGAAGTATGATAACTTTATAATGTTGACCCTAGGCTCAGGCCTTGGTGGAGCCATATATATTGAAAATCATGGCTTAATAAAAGGACATAGATATCGTGGGGGAGAACTTGGACATGCCATCTTTTATCCCAATGGAAGACTGTGTTCCTGTGGTCAGAAAGGTTGTGTAGAGCAGTATGTCTCAGGCAATGCAGTTGAGAATATCTATGAAGAAAGAGCTGGTGTTTATAAAAAGGGCAAAGACATATTCAAAAGTATATCAGAAGACAAAGTAGCAGCTGAAATCGTCCATGAATTCAGTCACAACCTAGCCATCTATATAACAAGTCTTAAAAATATATTTGACCCACAAGGAATTGTCATAGGTGGTGGAGTTATCAATTCAAGGGACTATTGGTGGGACCATATGATTGAGTCCTATAAAGGATATTGTAATGACCCGAAAGGGATGGATATAGTAGCTGCAGACTATCTAAATGATGCAGGGATGATCGGAGCAGGAAAAATAGTATTTGATAAATTAAGATAGGTGAGAAAATGGTCAATAGAAAAGTATATCTAGGGAATTTTAATAACGATAAAAAGAAAGAATTAATCCATACATCAATTGAAAATTTAAAGAATAATAAGGGCAATGAATTTTACTATATACTACCCAATGGGGAGCTTTTAAGACAATATAGAAAACAATTTATAGATAGGGTCCAACATGCCTTTGAAATCAACCTTTTTACCTTTGATGATATTGTGACTAAAGTTGTAGAAGATGACTACATCCATGTAATTGATAATCCAACTAAAAATCTAATTTTAAGAGAAGTACTGAATTCTCTATCAGAGGAGGGTGTCCTTGATTACTACAAGGACTTCACTGATATGACTGGATTTATCAACTCACTAAACGATATTATTGGAGATATCAAAAGGTCTCTTGTATATCCAGAGGATTATACGAGTTCATGTCCTAAGAAGCCATTCTATCAAGAGATTGGGCTTATATATTCAGCCTATGAAAATAAGCTGGCTGAGCTCAATGTGTCTGATAGGGAAGGATCATATTTTAAAGCAGTTGAACTGATTAAAAGCAAGAATTTCTTAAAAGATGTTAAGACCATCATCATAGATGAGTTTTATAATTTTAGGCCAATTGAGTTAGCTATCTTAGACCAGCTAATCAAAAGTGATATAGATATCATCATCAATATGCCATTTTTATCAGAGAGTAAATCCATTATATTGGAGGAAACTCTAGATTTATTGAAGGACTTAGGCTTTGAAATTGAATATCTTGAAGATTCCACCAGGAATACTTTTGAGGATTTAGGCAGATATCTCTTTAGTGGCAAAGAGGATCTATTTGAAGTAAATGAAAATATTAAGATTATTAATGGAGCAACACCATATTTGGAGCTTAGAAAGATATTTGAAGAGATCAAGAAATACAATAAAGAAGGTGTGGACTTAAATAATATTGGGCTTATCCTGACTAACCCTTCTTATCAAGAAGCTCTACATAAAATATCTAATATGGAAGGGATACCTATCTCTATAAATAAGGCTAGCCCTTTAAAAACTATGCCTATAAGCAGAGATTTATTAAATATATTGGATAATAGGATGGAAAATTACTCCAAACAAGCCTTAATTAATAGGGTTAAATCCGATTACTATATGATTTGCCCAGAAGATTCAAGGGACTTATACGAAATAATCTTAAGAAAGCTGGATTTTCAAAATGCTGATGACTTGATGGCTATATTTGAATCAAATGAAAGACTAAATATATCCATAGAAGATATGGATCATCTAAAAGAGCTTATACAGACAATAGAATCTGAGTATCAGGAGATCAAGCTAACTGATACTATCTCTAATTATAATAAAAATATCAAATCCATACTAGAAGATTACAAACTACAGGATGATATCCTAAGGCGCTATAAGGATACTAAGGATGAGCTACTTTTCTTGAGGGACATGAGAACCCTGAACAAAATAGAGACAGTCCTAGAAAAGATGTCTTATCTAAATATCTTTAAAGATGATATTTCCCTAGAGGATTATTATTATCTATTGATAGACTATTTTGAAGAAGAAACAGTTATGGAAGTTCAAGGCAATATCAAGGGTGTACATATATTAAACCCTACTAACAGTAGGGGGTCAGTCAAGGATATAATTTTTATAACTGGACTTGCCCAAGCTAGCTATCCATCCATAGATAATAGCAATTATTTCATAAATGATTATAATCTAAAAGACCTAAGAGCTATGGGTATAGACGTAAAAAACTATAAGGAAAGGCTCAGTAATGAAGGGCTAAAATTTGCCTCTATAGTGGCATCATCTAGGAACAAGCTATATCTAAGCTATAGTTCTGGATATGATCAAGGGACCATAAAGTCTATTTTCCTAGATGAAGTCTTATCACTCTTAAAAAAAGATGATGATAACAAGGTGAATATCAAGGAAACAAAGGTAAACTTAGACTATTTGGTTAAGGCTACCATAGATGATGTGACCAACTATGATGACCTAACTAAACATTTGCTACAATCATACTTTAAGGGAAGCATTGATGATTTTCATATATTTGAAAAGTACAAGCAAGCATTTCCTGGTAAACTCCATAGTATAAATAGCAAGATTTTATCGGAAGTCAATCGCTACCAGGATATATATGATGAATATAGGGGTGTCTTGGAAGGGGAGAGTATTCTCCAAGATGTAGCTATGAACAAGCCAAAGTCCTATAGCATATCATACCTAGAATCTTATGCTAGATGTCCCTACTTTTTTATGCTCAATAATTTATTCAAGGTTGAGGAAATGGAGAGGGAATATCAAGAATATAGGCCTATTGATATAGGTAATCTCTACCATGATGTCTTAAGTAGCTATTATAAGATTTATATAGATGATATAGAGGAAAAAATGCGGGGAAGAGGAGACTTTTCATTTGATGACACTTTAGATACTCTTAAATATCTCATATCTAAATCTGCTGATGAAATCGGCCTCAAGAAGGACTTAAATAGAGATATTCTAGCTCTAGAGATGGCTAGCAAGTGGCTTATAAACTTTTTAGAGAAAGATATTGATAAAATCATTAAGGACAAAAGGCTTCCTTATGAGTTTGAAAGCGACTTTGCTTTTCATATAGAAATAAATGATACAAAAATCCCAATGATAGGAAGAATCGATAGAATAGACAAATATCTAGATAAGGAAGACTATCTGGCAATTGACTATAAAAGTTCTACCTATGGTCTCAGAAATACAGATCACATGAGGTCTGGCCTATCCCTTCAGTTACCCCTATACATATTGTCACAAGAGGACAAGCATATGATAGGAGGAGCATATGGGATAATAAAAGATGGAGACACCAAGGTGAGTATGGCTTTGAATCCTCATCTCAAGCTAAGGGGAAGGAGTAAGGCCAATCTATCCCAGGATGAATGGGATGACTTAATGGATTTAACTAAGGAGAATATATATAAGTTCATAGAGGATATAGATAAGGGGAATTTTCAAGTAAATCCCCTAGAATGTTCAGCCTATTGTATATATAAGGATATTTGCAGGTATGAGGCTGTAGTGGAGGTGGACCAATGAAATTAAATGATTCCCAATTAGATGCAGTCCAAACAATAGATAAAAATGTAGCAGTAAATGCAGGAGCTGGTACAGGCAAGACCAAAGTTCTTACAGAAAGATATATCCATATCTTGGACCATGGAGACTTAGTAGAAAATGACGAAATTGAATCCATTGTTGCCATTACCTTTACTAACAAGGCTACACAAGAGATGGTAGAGAGGATTCGTAAGGAAATAAAGAACAATATCCCAAAGGGTGACAAATGGAGAAGGTTCTACAGAGATTTGGAGAGGGCCAATATATCTACTATCCATGGCTTTTGTGCCAAGATCCTCAGGGAGAACCCAATGGAAGCCAAGATAGACCCATATTTTGAAGTCTTGGATGATGTAATAAGTAGTCAATTACTGTCTGAGTCAATTCTAAATGTATTGGCCAATAGACTAGAAAATGACGACAATACCTTCAATATGATGACAGCCCTAAATATAAATAAGATTGAAAATATAGGCGGGGATATTCATTCCATATATACTAGTGTAAGGACAGTAGGCCTATCCTTTGATCAAGTAAAGCAGGATACAATGGCCTATTTAGAGGCCTTGGAGATTGATAAAAATTCCATTGAAGAGATAAAGGATTTGATTCAATATTTAATAGGAAAGTGTAGTAAGAGATCCAAGTTATACAAATTACAAGATGATCAGATGTGGTTAGATTTCTTAGAGAATAATTATAATGAAGAGGACATATACTCCTATGCGGAATTTTTAAAGGATAATCTTGGCACCATGAAAAATGAGCAAGAGACAATAGATAGGGTAAGCAATCTTTTGGATTTGATCATGGCTAGCAAGGACAAGGTCTACTCATGGATTTTTGATTCTTTTACAGATATTTTAATAGAGATTGACAAGGCCTATATACAAAAGAAGAGGGAAATAGGCGGATTGGACTATGATGATTTACAAAACATGGTATTAGACTTGCTGGATAATCAAGAAATCTTAGAAAAATATCAATCTAAGTATAGGTATTTTATGATCGATGAATTTCAAGACACAAATGAATTACAAAAGAAGATATTCTATAAGCTGGCTACTATTGACCAACCACTAGATAGACAAAACCTATTTGTAGTAGGAGATCCAAAACAATCCATCTATGGTTTTAGAGGGGCAGATATAGATGTATTTTATGATGTAATAGATGATATCACTAGAGATAATAAGGGTGAATCTATAACCTTATCTATAAATTATCGTAGTTACAATACTATCTTGACCTTTGTAAATGATATATTTTTAAGCCTGATGAAGGGTAAATATGATGAATTATCCTTTCATAAAGAGTCTAATAATGATATAGATGTTGAAATATTAGAGGATGATCAAGAGCGAAATGCTGATGAAGCCTGTGTTTATGAGGCAGACGCCATAGCAAAGAGGATTAAAAGTCTGGTAGAGGAAGGAAAGTATACTTACAAGGATATAGCCCTACTCTTTAGGTCAGGTACTAGAAACCATATTTATGAAGAGGCTCTAAAAAATTATAATATTCCATACTTCAACTCCTCTAGCAAGAGGTTTTTTTACCGACAGGAAATTCTGGATATTATAAATGGCCTAAAGACCATCAGTAACCCATATGACAAGATATCTGCCATTGGATTCTTAAGGAGTCCTATGATAGGTCTCAAGGACACATCCATCTATTGGTTGCTTAAATATATGGACACAAATCTATATAGAACTATATTAACCTATAAAGATAATCCAATTTTTCCAAAGGAAGACCAGGAAAAACTAGATGAAGCCGCAAGACTGCTTGGCTACTTTTATAAGGTAAAGAATTTATATAGTGTATCTGTAATTTTGAACCTTTTATTAGATAAGACCCTTTTTATTGAAACCTCCCTACTCAAGGCGGAAGGCAATCAAATAGTGGCAAATATCTATAAATTCATAGAGATGACCAATGAATACTATAGTGAAAATAATAATTCTTTAGAGGATTATATTGACTATATAGAAAAGATGAAAAATTCCCCAGAGAGTGAAGGGATAATCCAGTCAGAGGAAGAAGATGTAGTCAAGCTGGTCACCATCCATAGTTCCAAAGGCCTACAGTTCCCAGTGGTGATAATACCTGAGATGGCTAAAAAGTCTGGAGGTTGGCCGCCTAAGATGCTTTATAACAAGGATATAGGCATAGGAATAAAGTCTGAGGAAACAGGAGGTATATATAAGGAAATCAATGCAATTAAGAATGCAAAAGAAGCGGAGGAGATGGAGAGAGTCCTCTATGTAGCTACTACAAGAGCCGAGGAAATGCTTATATTAGGCTGCTACGGAAAAAAAGAAGGATTCAAAAAATTGATAGATGGGCTACTACCTGAAAAGCAAATTAGGATAATATCAGACATAGAATTGGATAAGGATATCCAAGTCCCGGTAAAAACCTTAGATGAGATAATATGCAAGATTGGGGATACCCTTCCAGTAGAATCTCATAAAATCAAAGATTTTCGAAATTCCTACTCTTTGCCACAGACTGAGTCCCGATTTAGCATTTATCCGAAAGATGGCGGTACTCCTATTTCTACCACTATTCCTCTACTTTATGATATTGAATCCTTTAATACCAAGGAATTCATATCCTATAATATCAGTCAATACCAAGACTTTAACCAATGTAAAAGGAGCTTTTATTTAAAGTATTATTGGGGATTAAATATTAAGTTTGATAGTGATGATGATAATATTGAAGAAAGCAAGATTGATCCTCTACTTGAGCTAGAAGAAAACACCTTGCCCCTTACGGGCATCACCAAAGGTAATATAGTCCACAAATTCAGCGAGACCTATAGGGATTCAATGGATAAAAATAAGCTAATTAGAGAGATTACAGAGTCATATGGTATAGACTATAGTGATGAGGTGGATAGACAACTTAAGCCCTATATAAATAATTACTTGAAGCATTATAGTGAGGACTATGATGAAATATATTCTGAGAGACTATTTCACCTGAGTATTGGAAACAAATATATTAAGGGAGTTATAGATAGAATAATAATCAAGGATGGGCAAATTGAAATCCTAGACTACAAAACGAATAGAGTTTGGAATAAAGATAAGTTGCTAGATTACTACGAACCTCAACTCCAGTTCTATGCATATGTTGTGGGAAAGATATTAGCTAAGAAGGTCACTAAAGCAAGCATATTATTCTTAGAAAATGGATCAAAAGAAGATGTAGATATTTCCAGGGATAAATTGGAGGAAAATTACAATAGAATAGTTGATTTCATAGACTTTGTAGAGACTCACAAGGAAATAGACTCCTACCAGGAGGCTACTGACTGCCATGACTACTGCCTATACAAGGGATTCTGCAAATTAGGTTGAGGGATGCCCAATGGCCATGGACTACAATGCTAAATCGGGACCCTCTGTGTGCCAAACAGTAGAGATTTCCAAAATCTTTGATTTTGTGAAATATCACTGGAACGGTATCCTCAATTTTGCACTATGATGTCGCACTATGTTTTGTCATTCTGAACGAAGTGAAGAATCTTGTGAGAACCGTCCCCGGTGTCGCATTCTCGGTGTTACAGTGAATTTTGCATTGATAAATCCATCTATTTAATGTATAATAGATAATATTCGAGTATCGAAATAATTTTAATATAAGGGAGAGTTGCAATTTTGCTGAAGAGATTTATAGCTTATTATAAGCCACATAAAAGGTTGTTCTTTATTGATATGTTCTTTGCTTTTCTTGTTTCTATCTTTGATCTAATATTTCCATTGTTTACAAGAAATATGGTCAATGAAATTATACCTAATGGCAGAATGGATTTATTAGTAAGATGGACAATTATAATGCTATTATTATTCTTGGTACGATATGTAAGTCAGTATATTGTATCATATTGGGGTCATATATTAGGAGTTCGTATAGAACACGACATGAGAAAGGATATATTTAGTCACCTACAGACATTGCCTTTTTCTTATTTTGACCAGAATAAAACCGGTCATATAATGTCTAGAATAATCAATGATTTAAGAGATATAACAGAGGTAGCTCATCATGGACCTGAGGATATTTTTATTTCAGGGGTCATGCTAATTGGGTCATTCTTTATTCTTTTAAATATTGAGTGGAGATTGACATTGATAATATTTTCTTTTATACCTTTGATGGTTTGGTTTGCTGCCAGAAAAAGAAGGAAGATGGAAGCAGCATTTAGAGAAGTAAGAAAGAAGATTGCAGATGTAAATGCCCAGTTAGAAAATAGTATATCAGGTGTTAGAGTAGCTAAATCATTTACTAATGAAGAATATGAGATTGCTAAGTTTGATGATGGTAATCACTCTTTTTCTAGCGCTAGAAAACAATCATACAAGGTTATGGCTGAGTTTATAACAGGGATTGATATTATATCTAATGTCTTAAATCTTATGGTAATATCAATAGGGGGTTACTTCGTTTATACAGAAACAATAAATATTGGAGATTTATTTGCCTATACCCTATATGTTAACTTCTTTATGCAGCCAATAAGAAGGCTAACCAATATTACTCAACAGCTTCAAGATGGGGCTACGGGCTTTGAAAGATTTTTAGATATAATGAATATAGAGCCAGATATAACGGATAAAGAAGATGCAATAGATCTTGATGATGTCAAAGGGCATATAGAATTTGAGGATGTCTCATTTGCCTATAATAATGGAGAAGAAAAGGTACTATCGAATCTCAATCTAACCATAGCTAAAGGTAAAACAATAGCAATAGTAGGACCTTCAGGGGTTGGTAAAACTACCTTATCCCACCTTATACCAAGGTTTTATGATATTACTGGTGGTAGAATAATGGTTGATGGTGTAGATATTAAGGATATAAAACTTAAATCCCTAAGGGGCAATATAGGTTTAGTACAACAAGATGTATTCTTATTCACAGGAAGCATCAAGGATAATATTCTATATGGCAATCCATCAGCTAATGATGAAGAAGTCATTGAAGCAGCAAAAAAGGCTAGTATACATGATTTCATTACCACATTGCCACAGGGATATGACACTTATATAGGTGAAAAAGGTGTCATGCTGTCTGGTGGACAAAAACAAAGAATCTCAATAGCTAGGATATTCTTAAAGGACCCAGCAATATTGATACTAGATGAGGCAACATCAGCCCTTGACAATGAAACAGAAGCTGTAGTTCAAGATTCATTGGAAGACCTATCAAAGGGAAGGACTGCATTGGTAATAGCCCATAGATTATCTACTGTAAAGAATGCGGACGAAATACTAGTTCTTACTTCACAAGGGGTAGTCGAACAGGGTAACCATGAAGATTTATTGGCACTAGATGGCATCTATTCAAGCCTATATAATTCGCAATTTAAAGGACTCACAAACTAGAATAACTAGAAACCTCCCTTATTAACATAAGTAGGGAGGTTTTGTCATCACTTCTTCATACAATTTTATAAAAAAGAAGGACTTCCTTATATTATGTCGAATAAATATAAAAAGGGAGGATGCAGCTATTATAAAAAAACTTTTCAATATAGCAATACAGGAAATGTTTTGAATAATTCTTATGTTAAACTGAAATTAACCTAGGGAGTAAAGTTTAGGAGATGATAACCATGACCACAATTGAATTACTTCAAAACTCTATTGACTATATTGAAGAAAATCTTAAATCTGAAATAAGTCTAGCAGAAATTGCAGACCACACAGGATTTTCCCTATATCACTTTTGTCGTTTGTTTTCTAACTATGTAGGCATGCCAGTAGCTGCTTACTTGACTAAACGTAGACTTTATTACGCAATATTTAGTATTCAGTCTGGAAAAAAGACAATAGATGTAGCTTTAAAGTACGGTTTTAACACCTATCCAGGGTTTTATAAAGCATTCAAACGTGAATTTGGTTGCTCTCCTACAAAGTATTTAGAATTAAATACTGCCAAAAAACCAATACCGATGGATTTAATTAAGGAGGCAAAGTTTATGCTTAATCAACGACAAATAACTCAATTGCTATTAAACTGGGATATACAAAAAGATCTAGATA
>CAZXWU010000022.1:12742-15594 GCA_964644495.1 uncultured Tissierella sp. | reverse complement strand
AAAAATCTTCATCTACTACATATCCTTCTGGTAAATCCTCAGGTACTGGTAAATTGTCTACTGTAACTATTGGATCATCAGCACTTATTTGCCTAGTCATAACACCTGTTACAGCTTCACCATCTAATGTGTTAAAGTAATAATTCACTAGATATTCTAGTATATAGGACAGATAATCACCTGGCTCTTCACCTTCACCTGGCTCTTCACCTTCGCCTGGCTCTTCACCTTCGCCTGGCTCCTCGCCTTCACCTGGCTCTTCACCTTCACCTGGTTCTTCACCTTCGCCTGGTTCTTCGCCTTCGCCTGGCTCTTCACCTCCACCTGGCTCTTCACCTTCGCCTGGTTTTTCGCCTTCGTATGAATCTCCTTGTATATTCTTTTCAACTACTTCTCCATTAAGATTGTCATCTAACTCTGTAGATTCTGTAAAAGCACTAAGCCCTAAGGTAAATATCATCGCAAAGACTAAAAGGAATGCTACCGAATTTCTATAAAACATCTTCATACATTACTCACCTCCATTTAATAATCTAAATCTTCCATTACGTTTGTTTTCCTGTCTTGACTATATTATACTCTTCAGCAGTTACAATTTGATTTCCTAAGGATTACATATGGATTACATTGGCAAAAATAGAAAAACCTGCTATTTAAAATATAAATAGCAGGTGGCTTGAAGCTTGTTTTATAGAGGTTTGAACTTAACATTTAATGTTATATTTTTATTTTTTATTTCTTTTAAGAAATTGTTTTGAAGCCTATTGTTTATTAAATATAAGTCCTTTTCAGAAATATCATAAAGTAATGTTACTAGCTGTCTATCATTCCATTTGGAAAGTATATCGGTCTTCCGTAAACTCTTGTAGACAATTAGCAAGAGGAGACTCATGCCATTTTTTACGTCTTCTTCCGTCAAGGGTGCATAGCCTAAATAGTCTAAAGTGATCACACTTAAGAATACATCGTCCCTACTTTTCCTAAGCTTATTTCTTAGTTCCCAATTATAGATAAACTTAAAATAGTTTATCTCACAGATTAGGGCACCTTTATCATATCGGTCTATTTTTAATTTATTTTCTAAATTAGTAATCTCTATCATCTCTTTAGGCTTATCTTCATGGCTTAATAATTTTTTATAGACTTCTTTGATCACTAGAGACGGAACTATTTTCAAGTCATTGTAGAGTTTGGATGTATAATATTCGTAGTGACTTAGGGCGAATCTTTTTTGTCCAATCATCATTAAAGCTTCCATAAAATATTTGTTGATAAATTCTTCATATGGTTTGATATCAATAGCACCTTCACATATTTCTATGATTTCATGATACTGGCCTCCCTGCTTTAAAATCGATAGGTAATTAGATAGACCCTTTACATACATCCTGTCTAGCCTATTTCTTATTGGTATGATCCATTCATCATATTCAATTTCTGGTAAAAATAAACCCTTGTATTGTAAGAGCCCATTTCTTAAGATATCAAGAGCCATTTCAGGAGATTCTTCAAAGATTCTATTTCCATAGGATATTTGATTTTCAAGTATTACAAAATCTACACTACAATTACGAGATAGATTTAAAGTATAGTAACCATTTAAAAAATCTATTGTATAAAAGGTGTTATCTTCAAACAATCTTCTCAATCTAGATATCTGGGTCCTAAGGACATTTTGTGGTTCTTTTAAATCCTTATCTTCCATTAAGTCTTCTACAATTGTATCAGGAAGCAATCTCTTCCCCTTGTGAGCTAAAAAATATTTTAAAAGTAACAATAATCTACTTTGAGAACCAATATCTTCTATTATTGATTCATCATCAATTCTTACATCAAATTCACCTAAAGTTACAATCTTTAGCATGAGAACACCCCCATTGATACTTACATAGGAATTTATACCCCTTTAGTCAATTAATAATTATATTTTGTTCTTGTTATGAAGTTTGATATAATATAGTATTAATATTGATAGAATTAATTAAAAGCTGGAGGTCGATTCAATGAAAGAGAAGATTTTAAGTATCTTGCCTATTTTTACATCTATATTTGCTACTCTATGCTGAACTGGTGGACTGATTTTGGCGCCTCTAGGTCTAGGGGCATTGGGAAGTGCTTATTTTGCAAATATGACTAAATTTAAGCCTTTATTTGTCTTTATTACTGCTGGCTTACTATATAGAGCATATAGTATAATAGATAAGAAGAATTCTAATAAGATGACAAAGATATTGTTTTGGATATCCGCTATAATATCCATAGTAATCATATATTTACCAAATATATTAAATCTGATTAAAAGATTTTAAAAAGGAGTTTATTCCACAAAGCTTTGTGAAATAACTCCTTTTATTTTTTATATATTATTCTTTTTCAGCCTTGGCTTCAGCTATTATTTTTTCTGCTATATTTGATGGAACTTCTTCATATCTATCGAATTCCATTGTAAAACTTCCCCTTGCCTGGGTCATAGATCTTAGATCTATGGCATATTCAAACATCTCTGCATGAGGGGCTTCAGCAGTAACAACCTGAGAACCATCTTCCTGTTGTTCCATACCTAATATTCTACCTCTTCGTTTGTTCATATCCCCCATGATTTCTCCCATATAGTCATCTGGAATATTGATTTGAACTTTAACTACGGGTTCTAACAATATTGGCTTAGCTGCTTCCATACCTTTTTTAAATGCAATTGAAGCTGCTATTTTAAAGGCCATATCGTTAGAGTCTACTGGATGGTAGGATCCATCTAGCAAAGTAGCTTTCAGCTGTACAACAGGGTAGCCTGCCAATACTCCATTTTCTAATGAATCAAGAATTCCCTTTTCTACTGCTGGGAAGTAGTTTCT
>CAZXWU010000022.1:0-12732 GCA_964644495.1 uncultured Tissierella sp. | reverse complement strand
TATGAACATCACCATATTGACCAGCACCACCAGATTGTTTCTTATGTTTACCTTGAACTGTTGCACTTCCCTTAACAGTTTCCCTATAAGCAATCTTTGGGTTTGATAGAACAATATCTACCCCAAAGTTATTTTTCAATTTGTCAGTTATAACTGCTAATTGAACATTTCCTTGGCCACCTATCAACAATTGTTTTGTTTCACTGTTTCTTTCTAGTGTAAAAGTAGGGTCTTCCTCTGTAAGTCTTTGTAATGAAGTACCGATTTTCTCTTCATCACCTTTGGCTTTTGGTTCAACACAAAGGAATAATGTTGGTTGTGGATAAGATAATCTATCAAATATAATTTTGTTGTTTCTATCGCATAGTGTATCCCCAGTTTGTGTGTCCTGAAGTTTAGAAGTAGCACCAATATCTCCAGCTGAGATTTCATCAACATCTATTTTGTTTTTACCTCTTAATACAAAGAGTCCACCTAGTTTTTCAGTTTTCCCCTTACTGGAATTATAGACATCTACATCTTTTGTAAGTTTTCCAGATGTGACTTTAAATAGTGATAATTTACCTACAAATGGATCAGCTATTGTCTTGAACACTATTGCTGAGAATGGTTCATTTTCATCAATTTTTCTTGTCATTTCTTTACCATCAACAGTCCCCTTAACACTTCCCTCATCCGCAGGTGAAGGGATATATCTTTCAATTACGCTAAGTAAATAATCTATACCAATTGCCTTTTCTGCAGAACCTATAAATACTGGAACTAACTCTCCATTAGTCACTTGTGTACTAATACCTCGAGCTATTTCATCTGTAGTAAACGATTCTCCAGAAAAATATTTTTCCAATAGTTCATCATCTGATTCAGCTACTATTTCCATCATACTTTCTCTTATATCGACTATGGCTTCTTTTTCTTCTTCAAACAGAGGAATCTCTTCTCTAACACCATCTTTATATTTGTAGGCTACTTCATCCCTAACATTAACAAAGCCTTTAAATTTCTCTGCTTCACCAATAGGTAGTGCAAAAGGGAATACTTTCTTTCCAAATTTTTCTTTTAAATCAGCAATTAATTTATCGAAGTTTACGTTTTCCTTATCCATTTTATTGATAAATATAAATCTTGGTCTTTTATGCTTCTCTAATAAATTCCAAGCTTTTTCGGTTCCTACTTCGATACCTGATGAAGCATCAATAACTAAAACAGCACCTTCACTTGCTCTTAGCGCCCCATAAGCTTCACCTACAAAGTCAAAAAATCCAGGAGTATCTAATATATTGTATTTTATATTATTCCATTCAACTGGTATAGATGTTGCCCCGATAGAAATCCCACGGCTTATTTCTTCTTTACTAAAGTCTGAAACCGTATTCCCATCATCTACTCTACCTTGTCGTTTTGTAACTCCTGTAGCATATAATACTGCTTCAGTCAATGTTGTCTTACCGCTACCACTGTGCCCTAATAATGCCACATTCCTAATTTTATCTGTTTGGTACGTCTTCATAATACATTGCCCCCTTAACCAGTATATTTAATTTATTTAAAAGATTTTATTTGTTTTAATTAAAACCTTTTTTCACGAAAGTATAAACTTCAATTTTCTGAAGATTACTACATAGATAAGATTATATCATGAAATAGGATAATATCATAGTATTTTTTTAATTGCCTATATTGGGTGAATATTCACTTTAAGATAATCTACATTAAGCTGTATATATTATCTTAGTTCTTCTTTTTATAGATAGTCCATCATCAATTTGTAAAGAAACCACATAAAACTTTTCACTCAAAGGCTTATCTCCTTTATAATAAATAAATTTATTTTTGTTATCTATACTTGGCTGATAACTTATTCCATTGATTATTATTTCCGAATTTACTGTAATATAGTCTATATCCTCATCAAAATTTATCTTTATTTTATTATCAGCAAACTCTATATCTCCTTCTATCTTCTCTGTATTATAACTAGCTTTGTCTTCAATTTCCCTTAAGACCCTTAGGATATTTCCACCTAATATCTTCTCTATATCCTTATCTTCATAGCCTCTATCAATCAGCTCATCTGTAATCTTATATATCTGTGAAGAATCCTTCAAATCCATAGGCATCTTGGCACCATCAAAATCTGAACCTATTCCTACATGATCAACTCCTATGAGGTCTACAATATAGTCTATATGGTCTACAAAATCCTTTACATATACTTCATCTTTATCGGATAAAAAATTTGGGAACAAAACTACAGATACTACCCCAGCATTATCTTTAATAGCTATTAGTTGCTGGTCATTAAGATTTCTTTGATGATTTTTCAGATTATATACACCTGAATGGGAAGCAATTATTGGTGAATTAGTAGTTGAAATTACACCCCAGAAGGTTTCTTCTGACAAATGTGAAACATCAACTAATATGCCTAATCTATTCATCTCTTTAACTACCCTTTCGCCTAAGTTTGTAAGCCCACCTTGAGATGGTGTTTTATCACCATATATCCTATTGCAGCCTTCCCCAATATTATTTGAATAGTTCCATGTTAGACCTATGACACCTATGCCTAAATCATAGAATTGCCTTAATAGTTCTAAGTAGTTGTCTTCATTTATACCATAAGCCCCTTCTATAGTCGCTAATGCTGCTACCCTGTTTTCCTTAACTATATTATCTATATCATTAATACTTGTTGCAATTTGAAAGGTATCAGGATTATTCTTTTCAGTAAAATATAATGCATTTATTAAAGCCAAGGTTCTGCTTATACTCTTGTCAATATTTCCATGATAACCTTCAGTAAAGGATGAAAAAAAGGCTACATTTATCCCACCATCCATCAACTTTGCTATATCAATATGATTATCAGTCAATTTACCAATATCAATAACAGGCAACCAAGTTTCCTTATCTATCACTTTCATCATTGTGTCATTGTGACAATCTACCACTATAGAATTATAATGAATACCTTTATTATTCACATTATCACCTCTACATTTATTTCATTTCTCAATAATTATTATTCAAAGCCCTTAGTTAGTATCACATTATTTGAAAAAGTAGTGGCCTAAGCCACTACTTTCCTTTTATCTAATATATCGCATCTTTAGAAATATTTATGAATTTTAGCATTTTGTACAATACAAATACATTAAAAAAGAACATGGCTAATTTGTATTGGATAAATAAAACCGGAGAAAACACTAGAACGAAAGCAATTAAATTAGCCACACCTATAATTAGGTAAAATCTCCAGCTTGATTCAGCTTCCAAAGCAAGCTTGTCTAATCTTCTATCATTTGCCATCTTTTTGATTCCCATAAATAAAGAATATATTAATAATAATTTAATGATTTCACCTAACATTCCTATAATGGCGGAAAAACCAAATACCAAACTTGATCCTGGGACCTGATAAAAGGTCAAGGCAGAAAGTAATATCATTGGCAGGACTAATTTCTTTGCTCTTTCAAATAAACCGTTTATACCTTGAAAGGCTGATAAACCATTCAATATCAAAATATAGCCTATAAAATCAGGTAATACATCAAAACCTTTTATTCTAAATTCAACCATTATAAATATAAATGCTACGAAAAACTTTTTGAAGCTGCTTATGTACATAATGTTACCCCCTTTTTTTGCTGGTCAGCCCCTGCAGACATAGGTCTCCTCCTGATCCTTTGCTCTTAAAACTTGATACAATGAATTATCCTTTATGCTAATCTAATCTATATTTCCCTATCAAAACTATGATACCTGCTTCCTTGAAATATTAGATTCCCTATATCCCCTTCTGCTAAAAGTCCAAATTCCTTACCAGATACTCTAAGCTCAATCCTATCTCCACTTTGTACTTCAAATGTTACGTAATATGTTGTACTTGAGGAAGAATGCACATGATTGCCATGATGATTATGTCCTCTTGATACATTGGTCCTCTTTGAAACAACTTTTGCATTTACATTCAGTATTGCTTGTTTGTTGTTAGAGCTCCATTCACCTATTCCCCTTATGATAGTTACTAATATTACCCCAAAAATTAAAAGAAACATTATTGGAAAAATAATTTGTATAAATGAAAACATGAAATCCCCCCTTGATATAAAAACCATCTAGATTATATATGCGAAGTATCTTCTTCTACTAAGAATCTTAGCTTCCCACCATCATATTCTAATATATTTAAAGCAGTACCTCTTTGTATTGGGATTTTACTTAATTCATGTATGGGAATATCTTTTATGATTGAAGTAAGCACTTTTAAGGTGACTCCATGGGACACTAATAGAATATTTTCTACATCATTTGACAATATCGCTTCTAGGGCAGACTCTAGCCTATTGTAGATGTCTTCTAGAGTTTCCCCCTCTGTGGGTTTATAAAGATGGGGTCTGTTTAAGTAGGTATCATATTGTTCAGAATATCTGTCCTTGATGTCATCTATTTTCATGCCTTCCCATGATCCAAATCCTATCTCCCTTAAATCTTCAAGGGTAATTATATCTGTATCCTTATCTCCTCTTATTAACTCTGCAGTTTCAACCGCTCTTGCCTGAGAACTACTATAAATCAGATCAAAATCTACATCCTTTAATCTCTGGGATAATCTTTTAGCACTTTCTATCCCCTTATTTGTCAACTTAGAGTTTTGCCATCCTTGTAGCTTACCTGCAACGTTCCATTCTGTTTGCCCATGTCTAGTAAAATATATCTTCATAGCTATCTCCTTTTAGAATAATAAAACAATTATATCATAAGAGCATTCTCTTATTATATGATTTTTGGTTTATCCACTATATAATATCATATGAGGTGATGCTCTTATTTTATTTTTTGGCTTTCTCCCAAACTAATTTTACACTATGTCAAGTATTGTTGGACCCACTTAATGATAACAATATCTGAGATGGTAAATAATATGCCCAAATTGATATGGAGGAAATACTCTGTATCAGATTCAAGTTAGGTCCGCCCTGTCTTATTTCACCTAGTATATAATTCAGGCCAACATTTATATCACATAATAAAAATAGTAGCATTCCCAATAATATTAAGCGATTTGTATATTCATATCTATTAGCCCTATACCTTTCCAATGCTCCATAAACACTTAATATCAAGCATATAGCATAGAATAAACCTATAAATATGGGGTATTCAATCTCATAGACTCTTCCCAGAGTCATATATGATATGTTAATCACTAGATATACAATCCCCAAATTAATAATCCTTTCAAAGCTATTGTCTTCTAAATATCTTAAAATGTATATTATTTGGCTTATGGAAAAGAAAGTAATTGCTAATGAAAAGTATTGGCCTTGAATTAAAAATATATAATCAGCCATTACAGTAAATATGAGGCCTAATTGTAAAAGAAAGATATCTCTTGATTGCTTATATAATGGATTTGAGATTATAGAAATAAGCAAGCAAAATAATATACTTATAAATTTTATTATACTAGAGGATAAAACAAAATCGATTCTATAGACATCTATAGTCAGAAAAATTATACATAAGAAACATATAGCTAATATCAAAAGCCTTCTATAATAAACCCTTATTGAGTTAGTCACCTTATCCCAACCTTTATATTGATATGATTATTATGCCATTGGACCTGCCATATAATCCCCAATTCTGAAGGTTTTTATTATAAGCTATCTCCACATTTAGGACAATATTCAAAATCGGGATCTACTCTATTGCCACAATTCGAGCAATGATTTTCCCTAGTATGATTTATATTTATTGGGTGCAAATCTGAATCCTGAATAGTGGTCTTGACTCCCCTCTCTATATCTCTAGCCAATTCATTATCTATACTATATACACTAGAGCAGCAGCTAGTTTTTATAAAATACTTTTTATTCCATTTAAATATTGGAATAAAAAATAGGCTTAAATGTGTATAAGTCATAAATACCTCATATCTACCATATGAACCACAGCTAGGACATATAGCAGTTTGATTAAAATCTATTTTTTCTTCTTTGGATGATATACCAGCTATAAAAAACATAATATACTTATCTCCTATCATTTCATTTCTTAAATGCTTAAATATATTCTACCATAAATTGCCCAATTACATCATCTAGGTAAGACTTATTTTTAAATATTTGATATAGGATATTTTAAATGATAAAATAGCCTATGTGACTAAAATACTAAGGAGATACTTATGATATATAAAAAAATTATAGAAGGAATATTTATAAATAGACCAAATCGATTTATCGCTCAGGTCCTTATAGATGGTAAAGAAGAAACTGTACATGTTAAAAACACAGGTCGATGTAGGGAATTACTAATACCTGGTAATAAAATCATTTTAGAGGATTGTTCAAACAATCCAAATAGAAAAACAAAGTATTCTCTTATAGCTGTATATAAAGATAATATGCTTGTGAATATGGATTCGCAGGTTCCAAATGCGGTTATTTATGAAGCATTAAAATCAAATAAAATTAAGGGATTAGAGAATCTAGCTTATATAAAAAGAGAAGTTACTTTCGAAAATTCTAGATTTGATTTGTACTTTGAAAGTGGTGGCATAAAAGGATTTCTTGAAGTAAAGGGTGTTACTTTAGAAGAGGAAGGTATAGCTAGGTTTCCTGATGCACCAACTCAAAGGGGTGCAAAACATGTCTTGGAAATGATTAAAGCAGTAGAACAGGGATATAGGGGAATTATATTTTTTCTAATACAGATGAAGGGCCCTAAGGAATTCAGATTGAACTATAAAATGGACGATAATTTTTCACAAGCTGTCAAGTTAGCTAGTGAAAATGGTGTACTTGTGATGGCCTACGATTCCATAGTTAGTCCTAATTCAATTGAAATTGGCAAACCTCTTATTATTGATTTAGAAAGTTAAGTATGTTGTCACCCTGAGTGCAGCTAGGGATCTTTGTAGCATAGAAGTTCAAAAGATCCTTGGCTTAGCTCAAGGATGACATTATTTTCAGCTCTATCTTAATGTTTCATTATAATACTCCTGTGATATATTTTCTATTGACTCTACTCCTTCATCATCCTCATCCATTATGCCCATATTATCTCCAGTGGATGAAGATGGATCATTTTCAACTATATTGTACTTCATCACTTGTTGTAGGGTATCTTCTCCATCAAAATAAGCATGGTCTCTTTTTATGGTGGCAAAATAGTTTTCAGAAATACTTTCAGTTCTTTGATTATTGATTTTAGGCGGAGTTAATTCCTCAGAACATTCAAGACATGTCTTAAGATATGGAATTAGCTCTAATCTTTCTTCTATGATTTCTTTATGGCAAGCTCTACATATACCATATCTGTCATTGTTCATATCCTCAAAAGATTCCTCTACTTGCCTTAAGGTATCCTTTAGCTTGTCTTTCATCCCAATTTCTTGTTCCTTCATGAATAATTCAGTACCCATATCGGCTGGATGATTATCATAACCAGACAACTCTGAATAGTATACATCCATCGATTTATTAGGTGCTTTCCCCATATGATCTAAAGATGCTTTAATATTTTTCTTCTCTTCTAATAATCTATTGTAGAAATGCAAGTCATTTTTCCCCATATTGTCCTCCTTCCCAATAAAGTTTATATAAATAATATAACCATGATAGAAATATCTAAGACACCAATAAATGGTGTCTTAGAAGTATTAGTATCTGAGAACAGCAGCTAATTTTTCTTCATTTGCTAGCTCTTCCCTATCAAGAGTATATACCTTTCCTCCTCTTGATAGGGTTAATAGGGACACATATTCAATCAAATCTTCTGCTCCGCTACTTCCTTCTTCTTTTATTTCAATTTTATTTTTTTCATGATCAAATTGGCCCCACTCTTCAGTATCTATATCTATAAATATTGATTCGATTTGCCCATTAAATGCAGCAGGTATTATTTTATCTAGACTATTTAATGTTAGATTATTTTTTTGGCCTAAATATTGATTATACTTGTCTTCTGCCATTTTTTTATCTTCTAGAAGTATTGGCTCTACAATTTCCCAAGCTAATTTATGCAAGTCATCTCCGCTTAATTGCTCAGGGTTTCCACGTATAAAATCTTTAACTATATTGGGGTAATTTGACTTCTCTCTATATATTGGAATCAAGTATTCAACACCAGCCAATACTAAAGGAATATCTTCACCCTCATGTAAATTCATTATAGTTGCATCTAAAGCTCTGAAATATCTAGTTAACTCATTTCTTTCGTAGTCATTTTCATTGTTTTGAGATTGAGTAGCTTTATTGTAAACTAGGTCATTTCTACCTAACCTTAAAGCAGTCCGAGTATCAGGGTTTTCATAGTCATCATCTACTTGCATATCAAACATGGAGCCAGGCCCACCCTCTAGATCTAGGTCGATTTCTATAGCATTATGCCTAGTAGCCCTAAAAAATCTAACATCATTTTTACTAAGTGCTAGTATATTAAATTGTCCATTACCTGAGAATAAAGGAAGAAGAGGTTTTATAAAAATTTTATTTGAAACCGTTACAGATTCAATAAACTCGTAGGGAAGTCTAAAATATGTTATTCCATCATTGTGTATATAAAGTGCCAATCCATCACTTTGATTTTGCCAGAAATGTGTCTCTGGGATTAATTGGCTAGCAGGTTTGAGAAAAGATTCGATTTCTTCTTTTCTCCACTCCATATCATAAAGTGTGGCCTCTGCACTTCTTAACAATTGTTTGAATTTAATATGATTCTGTCTAGTATCAACTCCACCTCTAAATGTAGGCATATAGATCGATATAAAAGTTCCTTCTTCTTTACTTATCAGGGCATTTAAATCATTTATAGTTAAGATATCCATAAACATTCTCCTTTTTAATTAAACTTTTTTACCTATTTCAAAAATAGTTCAATGAAGTATTAATTAAACTAAATGAAAATATTTATAAGTTTAATTTGCCCATATAAATTGTATATATGAAGGTAGATAAAGTTAAAACAATGATGTAATTTCATATACTTCCATATCTTTTTTAAAATTTTTTAAAAATATTCTAATCTGATTAATCATTTATATTAGGGCTATATATAGGATAGGAGGGATTATATGACTTATACTAAACTATATGTAAACGGAGAATGGGTGCATCCTCAGAGCAAAGATAAAATCCAAGTTGAGAATCCAGCAATCAAAGAGATTTTTGCAACAGTACCTGCTGCTAATGAAGAGGATGTTAATTTAGCAGTTGCAGCTGCAAAAGAAGCATTTAAATCTTGGCAATTTACACCTTTAAAGGAGAGATCTAGACTAGTAAATAACCTATTAGATGAATTGACTTTAAAAATTGACGATTTGGCTGAAATTATAGTTAAGGAGTTGGGCTGTGGGATTTCCTTCGCTAAAAATATTCATGTCCTCCCTTATCTTGAAGATATTAGAAACCATCTTAAATATATAGATGGATATAATTTTGAAGAGAGGTATGAGGAATTTATAATATATAAGGAGCCAGTTGGTGTAGTAGGGGCACTGACCCCTTGGAATTATCCATTGGGACAGATAATCAAAAAACTTAGCCCAGCCTTATTGGCTGGTAACACAATAGTTTTAAAACCAAGCCAAAAAACCCCTTTGGTCTCATTTTTGCTTACACAGGCAATAGATAAGGCAGGATTTCCAAAAGGAGTATTTAATCTTGTTACAGGTAGGGGGTCTGAGGTAGGTAATGTACTAGCAAGACACAAAGATATCGATATGATCACATTTACTGGGTCAACAAAGGGCGGTATTGAAGTATCAAAGTTAGCAGCAGAGACTGTTAAAAGGGTAGCATTAGAGCTAGGAGGCAAGTCTGCAGCTATAATACTAAAGGGTGCAGACTATGAACTCGCTTTACAGAAAACATTAGATAAAATATATTTGAATACTGGCCAATCATGTAGTGCATATAGTAGACTATTGGTTCCAAGGCAAGAAAAAGAGACTATTGAGAATCTAATTTTAGAAATGACAAAGTCCTATAAATTTGGTGATCCAGCAGATCCAGAAACGATTATAGGTCCTCTTGCTTCAGAGCAACAGTTTGACAAGGTTAGCTATTACATCAAAAAAGGTATTGAAGAGGGTGCAAAGCTAATATTAGGAGAAGTTCCTAAGGAATCAAAAGGATATTATGTTGGACCAACAGTATTTACAAATGTTAATAATTGTATGGAAATAGCTCAAAATGAAATATTTGGCCCTGTATTGTCTATTATTCCATATGATACTGTAGAAGAAGCTATTGATATTGCTAATGACAGTGTCTACGGCTTGTCAGGTGGGGTCTTTGGTCCAGAAGCCGAAGCTCACAATGTGGCTAGAAAGATCAGGACCGGAACCATAGTTGTGAATAATGGATCTCAACTTCACAAGGCACCATTTGGAGGATATAAGCACTCTGGTATAGGACGTGAAGGTGGTAAGTACGGATTAGAAGAATTTTTAGAAATAAAGGCAATGTTTATATGATAATTTAAAAAGTCCCCTCATATCTTGGGGGACTTTTGTTTTGTCACAAAATAATGATAATTGGGCTAGTTTCATACTTTTGATTCTATTATTACTCAAAAAAGGGTAAGACAGCATATGCAATCTACCTCACTTTTATATATTCTTTTCTATATAGCTTTTATTATTCTATATTTAGATAATTCCCTAATGTGTTCATTAACTTGCATATAACCAAACCCTGTACCATGAGTTCCAATAACAATATTGCTTCCATGGCTTTCAGCTAAAATCTTAAATAAGGCTTCAATATTACGTTCTTGTACCTCTTTTAATGATTCCCCATTGGATATTTTAAAATTGAAGTCTTCCCATTGTCTTTTGGAGTATGTTCTGAAATCTTCTACCCATTCTCCTACATTTCGTTCACGAAAATTCTCTATAACTTTAATTTCAAGATCCATCTTCTCTGAAAAATGCTTTATTGTATCGACTGCTCTTTTGAATGGGCTTGAATAAATAGATATAATATTTTTATCCATTAATATATTTGTTACTTTCCTAGAATCTTTGATTCCTTTTTCTGTTAGTGGACGTGTCATATCATCTCTTATTGAGAAATCTGGTTGAGCATGGCGGACAAAAAATACTTTTGTTTTCATTTGAGAACATTCCCCCTTTACAGTTTTCTTCCAATATACAAACCATGCTCACTATAGCCCAGTAAACTTCTTACTTCACAGGTCTTGTAATGATAATCCATCCATCTGCCAAAGTCACTATTACTAAGCTCATTTACCGTATCCCTAATGAAAAACTTTAAACCATCAGTAGCAATATTATGAAGTTGCTCTATAGAAAATTTAGACATCATAAGCTCTATCTCCTCTGGAGATGATGCATAAAATAGAGAATCTTCACTTTCATATCCTTTTTCAAGATACTTCTCGAGCATTTGGAAGTCTTCAGTTGTTTGATCTATATATTTAATAATATTGGCATATCTGTTTAAATAGGCAATAAAATATATTCCACTTGGTTTTAGCACTCTTAAACTTTCCTGTATAGATTTCCTCCTATCTTTTTCAGATATAATATGGTAAAAAGATCCTAAGTTTAAGACTACATCAAAGCTTCCGTCTTCAAACATTGATAAGTCCATAGTACTACCTGTATATATTTGCTCCAGTAGCGGTTCCTTCTCTTGTTGTTCTATAATCTTCTTAACATTACTATCCACAAGGTCACCTGCGACTACTTCAAATCCCATATTAGCAAGATGAAATGCATAAGTCCCCGTGCCAGCACAGGCATCCAAAATCCTAGATCCAGGTTTGCATAATTGCTCAATATACTTCATAGTTGTTAGAAACTCTATATTATTCACTTTAGTTCTTTTTAGTCTTAAGTCTTCATCATTTTCTTTATAAAACTCGTATATATCATTTGTATTGATCTGCATATATATCCCCTCGTTATTAGCTATTCAATTTAATGCACTATTCTAATAATCTCTCACAACTTTAACACTTCATAAATTTTCTTTACAATACTTGATATATTTTTGGCACTATCTAATATAGTCTCTTGTTTCATTGGCTCTATATTGTAGTGATTATAATGTTCCTCTGCTTCTTTCACACTCTTAAAAAGTTGATTTGGTAAAGGATTAATAAATCTGTTCTGTAACCTATTACCCCATACTTTATCATCACTACAAACACATAGGAATTGATACAACTTTGATTCCTTGAACTCAATTTTAGATAGGAAGTGCTCTAAATGTGGGTTATGTGCTAGGCTAATATCAAGAATCAAATCACATTCTGCATCTATATTGGTTTGAATAATTTTCCTGATTATGTCGTATGAAATAATATTGATAGTAGAATGCTCTAAATTGCTCATTGACAAATTATCATATATATCATCTTTTCGAATGATAGCAATATTTAATTCCTTACCAAGTATATCTGTTATCAATGTCTTTCCAGTAGCTGCCTTCCCTCTAAACAATATAATTTTACTCATAAATTTACCTCTCCATATCTATAAATTTATATAATTTAAAATAATATCCATATAATAATGCTTTTCTGATGTAGTATTAATTTCTAAACAATGGGTATCCTTTGGTTTTAGTGATTTATCAAGAGATTTACAATATATATCCCTTGTTGTTTCACTAATTTGGGTTGGTAAACGTTTACGATATTTTATCCTTCTTTCTATCTCTTCATAGTTGTCAACCTTACATTCTATAT
>CAZXWU010000021.1:12121-15686 GCA_964644495.1 uncultured Tissierella sp. | reverse complement strand
GGCTTTAAGACTAATAGATAAAGAAAAGCCTGATATACTAATCTTAGATATTATAATGCCACATCTCGATGGACTGGGGGTATTGGAAAGGTTAAACCAATCAAGTAATTCGTATTTTCCAAAGGTGGTTATTTTATCAGCAGTTGGTCAAGACACAATTACACAGAGGGCAATAGAATTAGGGGCGTCATATTATATGATTAAGCCATTTGACTTTAACATATTTATAGACAGATTGAAACAAATTAACGGAATAGAATACTCAACATCAGATAATAATGATATATCAGTGGTAAGAGATAACACTAGTAACAATCACAGGGGAAGAGATCTAGAAACAAAAATTACTAAAATAATTCAGGAAATAGGAATACCAGCACATATTAAAGGTTATTTATATATAAGAGAAGCCATAACTATGGTAATAGATGATATGGATTATCTAGGTGCTGTAACTAAAGAATTATATCCAGCAGTTGCTGATAAGTTCAATACCACACCTTCTAGGGTTGAAAGAGCTATTAGGCACGCAATAGAAGTTGCATGGAACAGGGGCAAGATAGAGACTCTAGATAAAATCTTTGGTTACACTGTAAGCAACTCTAAGGGAAAACCAACAAATAGTGAATTCATAGCGTTAATTGCGGATAAACTAAGATTAGAGGAAGAGAGTTATAATATATCTGTATAAATTGTCATAATTGAGAAAAACCATCTTTTATGAAGAAGGTTTTTCTCTAATTGTTTATGTGATATAATACAATTACATAACTTGTAAAAAATAAAGTGGAGGTATTTTTCAATGATTTTTGAGGAAAAAACCATGAAGTCTGATAAGATTTATGAAGGAAAGATTGTCAATTTAAAGGTGGATACGGTGGAGCTACCTGATAAAAAATATTCAAAAAGAGAGATTATTGAACATCCTGGTGGAGTGGGTATTATAACTATAACTCATGACAAGTCTCTGGTCTTAATAAAGCAATATAGAAAGGCCATAGAAGATTTTACATGGGAAATACCAGCTGGTAGGCTTGAAGTTAATGAGGAGCCAAGAGAAACGGCAATAAGGGAGCTAAAAGAAGAAACAGGCTATGAAGCTAAAAAGTTGACCTATATAAGTGAATTTTACCCAAGTCCTGCTTATTCAAATGAAAGGATACATCTCTTTTTAGCAGAAGATTTAATAGAAGGTGAATCTTGTCCAGATAAGGGCGAATTTATTGAAAAGCGACTTATTCCTCTGGAAGATTTGGTTAAAATGCTGGATAGAGGAGAGATAATAGATAGTAAAACTATTATAGGAATTTATATAGCACAAAGGCATTTGCAAGAAAAATAATGGGTTATAAAGTCCTCTCTATATGCATAGAATTTACAAAGGCTTGTATACAGGGAGGAATAAATCTTGTTATTAAAGAGAACTGTTCGAATCTTAAAAAAGCATATTCACAATTATTTTTTGTACTACGCTATTTTAGGGATAATTTTGATTATTGGAATTGTTATAGGTCCTTTAATTATCAATCTTTTTAATTTAAAGAGTAGAATTGCTATCCTTAAAATATTTAATCCCTTTTATAGGGTTGCTTTATTAAGTGATTATATGAAATATTCAGTGATAAAGACTTCACTATTTTCTAATATTTTTCTTATTGTACTTATTCTTTTGATGAGTATTATAAATATCTCTATATTCATAGTACCTATTTTAGTTTTGATAAAGGGTATATCAATAGGGTATACAGTAGGATTTATAGTCAATAATTTTGGTTTTAAAGGTTTTTTATTATCAATTGGAGGTATATATCCACAAAACATCTTTATTTTAAGTGGATTGATAGGTTTAGGTGCCATTTCTATGTCTACTACTACTAATATATTTAGGACAACTTTAGCTAGTAGTAAATTAAGATATGGAAATTCAAACTTAAATGATAGCCTAGTCCTCGGTGGGGTTTATTCATTTATAATAATATTTGGGGTAATAATAGAAGGACTCTTGTCACATAGATTTTTAAGTTTAACTTTAGACTTTTTTATATAGCTAACCTAAGAAGAGGTGGAACTTAGATGCAAGGATTTATATTAGATAAATACGTAGCATATATTAAGGAGGAAAAGGGACTCTCTAAAAACACTGTAGATGCCTACATTAGAGACCTAATGCAATTCAAAAATTATCTGGAGGACAATAGTGGATCAAATTTACTGGAATCAAATAAAACCGTGATAATTACTTACCTTTCTTTTCTTCAGAAAAACGGTAAGGCTGTATCTACTATATCTAGAAATATAGCTTCTTTAAGATGTCTATATCAATATCTATTAAACAGCAATGTAATAAGCGAAGATCCTACATTCAATTTAAAATCTCCAAAAAGTGAGAGAAAACTTCCTAATGTCTTAAGTGAAGATGAGATTAACTTGTTGATATCTCATACAAATATTGACACTGAAAAAGGTACAAGGGATAAAGCCATGATACAATTGATATATTGTGCTGGTCTAAGGGTCACTGAACTTATAGACATAAGTATCGAAGATTTTGATGAAGATATAGGGATCTTGAAATTAAGGGATGACAATAGTAGGGTATTGACCTTAAATAAATTGGCCATAAGCTCTATTAAGGATTACTTGGCTAGATATAGGAAGGATGCCACTGGTGGTGACCCCTTGTTTGTTAATTTACAAGGATCAAAATTAAGCAGACAGGGAGTATGGAAGATATTCAAACAATATAATAAGAAGATGGATATAGATAAGGATATAACTCCCCATGTATTGAGACATTCCTTTGCTCTTAATATGTTGAATAAAGGTGTAAGTCTAATTAAGATTCAAAATATGATGGGACATAGTGATATATCGACTCTTCAATCTTATCTAATGATATCCGATAAATAAGAATTTTTTGGAGGGATAAAATGACATATAATGATAGAATTAATGAAAGTATTAATTATTTAGATTCTAAGCTAGGCATCAAGCCTAAAATAGGGATTATTCTTGGTTCAGGTCTAGGTGGTCTAGCAGATGCAATAAAAGACCCAGTAAGGATCGACTATGAAGATATTCCAAACTTTCCACTTTCAACTGTTGAAGGACATGCTGGTAGACTTGTATTTGGCAAACTAGAAGGTGTAGATGTGGTTGCTATGCAAGGAAGATTTCATTATTATGAGGGATATCCTATACAGGATGTGGTATTTCCTGTTAGGGTAATGATAGGATTAGGTATAGAAAATTTAATAGTAACCAATGCAGCTGGTGGTGTAAACAAGTCCTTTGAACCAGGGGATTTTATGGTCATAAGAGATCATATAAATTATGCTGGAGTAAATCCACTGA
Organism: uncultured Tissierella sp.; assembly: GCA_964644495.1. Taxonomy (GTDB): domain Bacteria; phylum Bacillota; class Clostridia; order Tissierellales; family Tissierellaceae; genus JAAYTL01. The sequence continues at coordinate 12,332 of CAZXWU010000021.1, read as the reverse complement.
TGGGCAAAAACATGGATGACAAGGGACCTAGATTTGTAGATATGACCTATGCATATAATAGGGAATTGATCGATATCGCGAGAAAAGTCTCTAAGGATTTAAATATTGATATAAAAGAGGGAGTATATATGTGGTTTACAGGGCCGACATATGAGACTCCTGCAGAAGTGAAGCTGGCATCGATTTTAGGTGCTGATGCAGTAGGTATGTC